>PUNI01000295.1 GCA_003551745.1 Paracoccaceae bacterium
GAGGAGTTCGCCCGCGCGAGCGGGGTGAAGTATTTCCTGATCTCCTACACCGATCTCTTCGGCGTGCAGCGCGCCAAGCTGGTGCCGGCGCAGTCGATCGCGATGATGCAGGACGAGGGCGCGGGCTTCGCCGGCTTCGCCTCCTGGCTGAACCTCACGCCGGCGCATCCCGACATGCTGGCGATCCCCCACGCCGAGGGCGCGGTGCAGCTTCCCTGGAAGCCCGAGGTCGCCTGGGTGCCCGCGGAATGCGCGATCGAGGGCGAGACCGTCGCGCAGCTTCCGCGCACCGTGCTCGCCGGCCAGATCGCCGCCGCCGAGGCCGCGGGCCTTAGGATCAAGACCGGCGTCGAGGCCGAGTTCTTCCTGATGTCGCGCGACGGCCGCGAGATCTCGGACGAATTCGATACCGCCGCCAAGCCCTGCTACGACCAGCAGGCGCTGATGCGCCGCTACGACGTGATCGCCGAGATCTGCGACTACATGCTCGCCCTCGGCTGGGGCCCCTACCAGTCCGACCACGAGGACGCGAACGGCCAGTTCGAGATGAACTGGGACTTCGCCGACGCGATGGTCACTGCCGACCGGCACTCGTTCTTCAAGTTCATGGTGAAGTCGGTCGCGGAGAAGCACGGGCTGCGCGCCACCTTCATGCCGAAGCCGGTGGCAGGGCTCACCGGCAACGGCTGCCATGTGCATGTCTCGGGCTGGAATTCGAACGGCGGCGCGAACCAGTTCGCCGGCGACGGCCATGGCGTGGGGCTTTCCGACACGGGCTTCCACTTCCTCGGCGGCATCATGAAGCACGCAACCGCCATGGCGGCGCTGACCAACCCCACGGTGAACAGCTACAAGCGGATCAACGCGCCGCGCACGCTCTCGGGCGCCACCTGGGCGCCGAACACCGTCACCTGGACCGCGAACAACCGCACCCACATGGTGCGCGTGCCGGGGCCGGGGCGCTTCGAGCTGCGCTTGGGCGACGGCGCTGCCAACCCCTATCTGCTGCAGGCCGCGATCATCGCCGCGGGCGTCGACGGGGTCCAGACGAGGGCCGACCCGGGGCCGCGGCTCGACATCGACATGTATGCCGAAGGCCATACCGTGACCGACGCGCCGAAGCTGCCGCTCAACCTTCTCGACGCGCTGCGCGCCTTCGAGTCCGACACCACCCTGACCGAGGCGCTGGGGGCGGAGTTCGCGGAAGCGTATACGAAGCTCAAGCACGAGGAATGGACGAGCTTCGTGTCGCATTTCTCGC
This sequence comes from Paracoccaceae bacterium, assembly GCA_003551745.1. GTDB lineage: Bacteria > Pseudomonadota > Alphaproteobacteria > Rhodobacterales > Rhodobacteraceae > Rhodobaculum. Next base: position 1,262 of record PUNI01000295.1, read on the forward strand.
GCTGGGAGCGCGAGCACACCCTCGACATCTGAGCGCTCAGGCTGCCGCCTCGTCGAACAGCGCCAGCGCCGCGTCGAGGAAACGCGTCCGATGGACCGCGGCCTCCATCATGAGTTCGTGCTCGGCGCCGGGGTATTCCTCGAACCGCCCACCCGGCCAGCGGTTCATGCGCGCCGGGATCGGTGCGATCGAGACCACCTTCTCGCGGGTGCCGACCGCGGCATAGGCCGGCAGTTGCGGCGAGCGGCGCCGGGCCAGGGCCCGCATCTCGGCCAGCGCCGAAGAAATCCAGCCCAGGGTCGGCGCACCGAGCGCCAGTTCGGGATGCGCGCGCACCTGCGCCTGCATGTAGTCGAACATCGCCCGGTCGGTGGTGAGCACATTGTCGTCGAAGGACATCCCGGTGAGGGCGAAGTCCGGCCGGTCCCCCGGCAGCCGCCGCGAGCCGCGACCGGCGAGCCCGGCCATCACGCCGAGCCCGCGCGCCGCGAAGCTGGTCGCGGTGCCCAGCGGCAGCCCCCACATCGGCGCCGAGAAGGCCGCCGCCTTCACCGGCAGTCCGCGCAGCAGGCTGCGCAGCCCGATGCAGCCGCCCATGGAATGCGCGAGCAGCATCCACGGACCGGCGAGGCCGACGCGCTCGGCCACGGCCGAAAGCACGGCCACGTCGCGCTGGTAGTCGGCGAAGCGACGGACATGGCCGAGCCCGTCCGCGGCCAGCCGGTCCGACAGCCCCTGCCCGCGCCAGTCGAGCGTCAGCACGCCCCAGCCCTCGACGGCGATGCGGCGGGCGACCAGACCGTATTTCTCGATCACCTCGCTGCGGCCGGGAAACAGGAACACCGTGCCGCGCGCGCCGCGCGCCCAGATGCCCACCCGCAGCCGCACGCCGTCGTCGGCGCGCTGCCAGAACGCCTGCCCGCCCTCGGGACCGCGGGCGACCTCCGAAAAGAGCGGCGCCTCCTCCACCTTAGCCCATCGCCGAGCCCAGCCGCATCGCCTGGCCCATGTCGCCGTCGATGCTGAGCCTGCCGGACATGAAGGCGGCGGTGGGGCTCAGATCGCCGTCGAGGATCGCCCGGAACGTGTCGGTGCTGGCGCTGAGCGTCACCTCGGCCGGTTCGTCAGCGGCACGCACGCCGGCGCCATCGACCATGATCGTGCCCTCGCCCTCGATCACGAACTTGGCCGATCCGTCGAAACCGTCGCCGAACTTGTCGCGCATCGTCGCCACCGCCTTCTCGATCACGTCGCTCATCGCCGTCCTCCTGTCCTGGGCTTCCCCGTTTCGTGAGCAGCCGCGCCTCGCTTTTCGGCGCGGTTGCGCTATCCTCGCGCACTATGTGGTGGATGCGCAGGCTTCTCAATGCTGCCGTTGCGGCAGCGGCCCTCGGGCTGGCTCTGCCGGCCATGGCGGACACGGACGACACCGATCTGCTGCGCAAGCTGGCAGACCCCGAGCTTGAGCGCTGGCAGCGCGTCGAGCGCCAGATCATCGCGGAATGGTCGAAATCGGGCTCTCCGTCCATGGACATGCTGCTGCGCCGGGGCCAGGCGGCCCTGGAGGCCGGCCAGACCGAGGCCGCGATCGAGCATCTCACCGCCCTGACCGATCACGCGCCGGAGTTCGCCGAGGGCTGGAACGCCCGCGCCGTGGCCTATTTCCGCGCCGGCCGCTATGGGCCGGCGATGGCCGATCTGGCCCGCACGCTCGAGCTGAACCCGCAGCATTTCGGGGCTATCGCCGGGCTCGGCGCGATCCTCGAGGAAACCGGCCGGGATGCCGAGGCGCTGGCGGTGTTCCGGCGCGCGCAGGCTATACATCCGCATCAACCCGCCATAAGACGGGCGGTCGAACGGCTCGAGGGACGCGTCATGGGGTTCGACGCCTGACCCTCGCCCTTCCGGCAAGCAGGATGGACACCGCGATGCGCGCGCAGGCCCGGGTGAGCGCTGTGCTCGGCCCCACCAACACCGGCAAGACCCATTACGCGATCGAGCGGATGCTGGCGCACCGCACCGGTGTCATCGGGCTGCCGCTGCGGCTTTTGGCGCGCGAGGTCTACGACCGGATCGTGGCCGCCCGCGGGCCCTCCGTGGTGGCGCTGGTCACCGGCGAGGAACGCATCGTGCCCGACCGCACCCAGTACTGGGTCTGCACCACCGAGGCGATGCCGGTGGGGATCGGTGCCGATTTCCTGGCGGTGGACGAGATCCAGCTCTGTGCCGACCCTGATCGCGGGCATGTCTTCACCGACCGGCTGCTGAATGCCCGCGGTCTGCACGAGACGCTCTTCCTCGGCGCCGACACCATGCGCGGTGCCATCGCCGCGCTGGTGCCCGGCGCACAGTTCCTGCGCCGCGAGCGGCTTTCGGAGCTCAGCTACACCGGCGCGCGCAAGATCAGCCGGATGCCCCCGCGCAGTGCCATCGTGGGCTTCTCGGTGGAGAACGTCTATGCCATCGCCGAGCTGATCCGGCGCACCAAGGGCGGCTGCGCGGTGGTGATGGGCGCGCTCAGCCCGCGCACGCGCAATGCGCAGGTCGCGCTCTACCAGAATGGCGACGTCGATTACCTGGTCGCCACCGATGCCATCGGCATGGGGCTCAACCTCGACATCCAGCATGTCGCCTTCTCCTCCACCGCCAAGTTCGACGGCCGCCGCATCCGCCCGCTCGCCGCCGGGGAACTGGCGCAGATCGCTGGCCGGGCCGGCCGGCACATGGCGCCCGGCAGCTTCGGCGTCACCGGGGAGGCGCGGCCGCTGGCCGAGGAGATCGTGGCGGCGATCGAGGCGCACCGCTTCGCCCCCGTGAAGAAGCTGCACTGGCGCAACGACGACCTCGATTTCGGCAGCGTCGAGCGGCTGATCGCGGCTCTGGAACGGCAGACCACCGACGACTGGCTCAGCCGGATGCGCGACGCCGACGACCTGATCGCGCTGAAGACGCTGGCCGAGATGCCGGCCGTCCATCGCGCCCTCCGAGACGCGCGCGACGTGCGGCTTCTGTGGGACGTCTGCCGCATCCCCGATTTCCGCGGCATCTCGCCCAGCGAGCACGCGGGCCTGCTGGCGCGCATCTTCGGCTTCCTGCAGGAGAAGGGCGAGGTGCCGGGCGACTGGCTGGCCGGCAACATGGCGCGAATTGACCGCACCGACGGCGATATCGACGCGCTGTCGAAACGGCTCGCCTATATCCGCACCTGGACCTATGTCGCACAGCGTCCGGGCTGGGTCGCCGATCAAGACCATTGGCGAGAGGAGACCCGCGCGGTAGAAGACCGGCTGTCGGATGCGCTTCATGCGCGACTGACCCAGCGCTTCGTGGACCGGCGCACCAGCGTGCTGATGCGCCGGCTCAAGCAGAAGGAGGGCCTCGTGGCCGAGGTGAACGACAAGGGCGAGGTGACCGTCGAAGGCGAGTTCATCGGCCGCATCGAGGGCTTTCGCTTCCGCCAGGACAAGACCGCCTCTCCCGACGAGGCCCGCGCGCTGCGCGCCGCGGGGCTGACGGCACTGGCGCCCCAGTTCCATCTGCGCGCCGACCGCTTCTACAACGCTCCCGACACCGAGATGGACATCACCGAGCAGGGCGGTCTGATGTGGGGCGAGACGGCGGTGGGCAAGCTGGTCGCAGGGGCGGAGCCGATGAAGCCGCAGGTGGAGCCCTTCGTCGACGAGCTGGCCGGCCCCGAGGTGGCCGAGAAGGTGCGCCGCCGGCTGCAGCATTTCGTCGACCGGCGCATTGCAGCCCTCTTCGAGCCGCTGGTCGGGCTGCAGCGCGACGAGACCCTGACCGGGCTCACCCGCGGCTTCGCCTATCGCATGGTCGAGGCGCTCGGCGTGCTGCCGCGTGCCGAGGTGGCGGCCGAAGTGAAGCAGCTCGATCAGGAGGCGCGCGCAGCGCTGCGCCGGCACGGGGTGCGCTTCGGACAATACACGGTGTTCCTGCCCGCGCTGCTGAAGCCGGCGCCGACGCGGCTGCGGCTGGTTCTCTGGTCTCTGGCGCAGGGACTCGATGAATTCCCCGAAAGCCCGCCACCGGGCCTGGTCACGATCCCGAACCTGACTGAGGTTCCGCCCGAGCATTACACGCTCGCCGGCTACAAGCCTGCCGGCGCACGCGCCATCCGCATCGACATGCTGGAACGCCTGGCCGACATGCTGCGCACGCGTGACACCCGCGCGGGGTTCGAGGCGACGCCCGAGATGCTGTCGATCACCGGCCTGACGCTCGAGCAGTTCGCCGATCTGATGCAGGGCCTGGGCTATGCCGCCGAACGCGGCGAGCGCGTCAAGACGCGCCCCGCCGCCCCGGTCGAGATGACCGCCGAGGAAATCGCGGCCCGCGCCGCGGCCGCATCCTCCGGCTGCCCGTCCGGCCCGGGCGTTGCCTCGGCGCTGCCGGCATCGGTCGTGCCAGCTGCGGCGGTCCC
>PUNI01000438.1 GCA_003551745.1 Paracoccaceae bacterium
CGGGCCGCACACGGCGCATACGCTCAATCCGGTGCCGGTGATCCTGATCGGCGGCCCGCCGGGCGCCAAGCTGCGCGACGGCCGGCTCGCCGATATCGCGCCCACCCTCGTGGCGCTGATGCATCTGCCCCAGCCCGCCGAGATGACCGGCCGCAGCCTGATCGCAGTTGGCGGACCGCCCGCGACGGCGACGGAAAAGTGATGGTTCGTGCTGCCTGCCCGCATTATCTGGTTGTGTCGAAGCGCAGCGTCGTGAGCTATGGTCCACCTTGGTGCGCCACAGAGGGTGCGGGGGTCGCGCTCGGAGCGCGTGGGTCGGTGCAGGAGCGCACGGCGCGCGGCGGGTGAGGCCAGAGGCGCGGGCAGGGCCCGAACTGGGAATGGGATGATGCCATGAGGAAATACATGCTGGCCGCCGCGGGCGGGATACTCGCCGGGGTTCTGGTGAGCACGCAGATCGCCGGGCCGCTGGTGGCGCAGGAGAACGAGAGCAATCGCTCCGTATATCAGCAGCTCGATCTCTTCGGCGACATCTTCGAGCGTATCCGCGCGAGTTATGTCGAGGAGGTCGATGCCGCCGAGCTGATCGAGGCCGCGATCAACGGGATGCTGACCTCGCTCGATCCGCATTCGGGTTACCTGCCGCCCAAGGATTTCTCCGACATGCGGGTGCAGACCCGCGGCGAATTCGGCGGCCTCGGCATCGAGGTCACCATGGAGGATGGTTTCGTCAAGGTCGTCGCGCCCATGGACGAGACGCCCGCCGCCGACGCCGGCATCGAGGCCGGCGACTTCATCACCCATGTCGATGGCGAGTCGGTGATGGGCCTGACGCTCGACCAGGCGGTGGACCGGATGCGCGGCCCGGTCGGCTCCGAGATCATCGTCACCGTGGTTCGCGACGGCGAGGCCGAGCCCTTCGACGTCTCGATCATCCGCGACACGATCCGAATCACGGCGGTGCGCACCCGGCTCGAGGGCGATGCGGTGGTGGTGCGGGTGACGACCTTCAACGACCAGACGTGGCCGAACCTGCGCGACGGCCTCACCGAGGCGATCGAGGAGGCCGGCGGGCTCGACGAAATCTCCGGCGTCGTGCTCGATCTGCGCAACAACCCCGGCGGCCTGCTGACCCAGGCGATCCGCGTCACCGACGCCTTCCTCGATCAGGGGGAGATCACCTCGACCCGCGGCCGCATCGCCGACGCCGGCGAACGCTTCAACGCCAGCGCCGGCGACATGATCGAGGGCCGCCCGATGGTGGTGCTGATCAACGGCGGCTCGGCCTCGGCCTCGGAGATCGTGGCCGGTGCGCTGCAGGACCACCACCGTGCCATCGTCGTGGGCACGCGCAGCTTCGGCAAGGGCTCGGTACAGACGGTCATTCCGCTGCGCGGTGACGGCGCCATGCGCCTGACCACCTCGCGCTACTACACGCCGTCCGGTCGCTCGATCCAGGCGCTTGGCGTTTCTCCCGACATCGTGGTCGAGCAGCCGCCGCGCCGGGCCGCGGACGACGAGGAGGAGGCCGCCGCGCCGCTCCCGTCGCGCAGCGAGGCCGACCTGCGCGGCAGCCTCCGCAACGACATGACCGAGGACGAGCAGCGCCTGCTCGACGAGGAGCGGCGCCAGGCCGAGGAAAGCGCCCGGCTGCGCGAGCAGGACTATCAGCTTGCCTATGCGCTCGACATCCTGCGCGGTCTCTCGGCGCTGAACGGGCGCTGATCCGGCAGGGTCTGGCGAAGGGCGGCGCCCCGGCGCCGCCCTTTTTCGTGCGCGCTTCCGTTTGCACCCGGCGGGGCCGCCTGCGATGCTGCCGGGAGAAGCAGTCAAGGCCCCCGATCATGAGCCCCGGCAAGACTCGCGCAAGCCTGCCCTACCGCCCCTGTGTGGGCATAACCCTGATCAACCCTGCCGGGCTGATCTTCGCCGGCCAGCGCATCGACAGCGAGGTGCCGGCCTGGCAGATGCCCCAGGGCGGCGTCGACCGCGGCGAGGCGCCCGAGGCGGCGGCCTTCCGCGAACTCTCCGAGGAGATCGGCGTGGCGCCGGCCCGGGTCGCCCTGCTCGACGCCACGCCCGACTGGCTGCGCTATGACCTGCCCGACGCGCTCGTCGGCAAGGTCTGGGGTGGAAAGTACCGCGGGCAGGAACAGCGCTGGTTCCTGATGCGTTTTCTCGGCGCCGACGCCGAGATCACCCTCGACACCCCACATCCCGAGTTCAGCGCCTGGCGCTGGATCAGCGCGGACGACCTCCTCGCCTCCATCGTCGCCTTCAAGCGGCCGATCTACGAGCAGGTCCTCGCCCGCTTCCGCCCGCACCTCGCCTGAGCCGCGCGGTCAGACGGCGTCCTCCGCGCGGCAGCACAGGAGCGAGCCGGCGGGATCGACCAGAGCGGGCATCCGCAGACCGTCCGGGACGCCCGCGATCGGGGCGATCCGGGGCGTGCCCTCTGGCCCCGCGGAAACTCCGTCGGCGAGCGGTTGCGCCCGCAGCGCGTCGAGGTCGGCGACCGGCACGCAGGCGCTGGACCAGCGCGCGCCCCGATCGACGCCGGGATGTGGGAGGAACTCGATCTCCAGCGGCCGACGGTCGAGGAACAGCCAGTCCGCGCCATGCCCGGCGACCGCAAACGCGAGACGTCCTTGGAAAGCCACCGTGGCGTCGAGGTTCCGGCTCGGCAGGTTGGCGGTGACGCGGTTCACCGCCAGCCAATCACCGCAACCCGGCGCAGAAGTCCTGGATCCGCGTGCAGGCCTCGCGCAGCGCCTCGTCCGAGGTGGCATAGCTCACCCGGAACGCCGGCGAGAGCCCGAAGGCCGCGCCGAACACCACCGCAACGCCGGTCTCCTCCAGCAGCGCGGTGGCGAAGGCCTCGTCGTCCTCGATCCGCGCACCCCCGGCCGAGGTCTTGCCGATGCAGCCATGAATGGAGGGATAGACGTAGAACGCCCCCTCCGGAACCGGGCAGCTCACCCCCTCGCAGGCATTCAGCATCTCCACCACCATGTCGCGGCGGCGCTTGAACACCTCGTTGTTCTCGGGGATGAAATCCTGCGGGCCGGTCAGTGCCTCCAGCGCCGCGTACTGGCTGATCGAGCAGGGGTTCGAGGTGGATTGCGACTGCACCTTTCCCATCGCCTTGATCAGTTCGCCGGGACCGGCCGCATAGCCGATCCGCCAGCCGGTCATCGCATAGGCCTTCGACACGCCGTTCACCGTCAGCGTGCGCTTGAAGAGCGCGGGCTCCACCTGCGCCGGCGTGCAGAACTCGAAGCCGTCATAGACCAGATGCTCGTACATGTCGTCCGACATCACCCAGACCTGGGGGTGGCGCATCAGCACATCGGTCAGCGCCTTCAGCTCGTCCCGGGAATACCCCGCGCCGGTGGGATTCGAGGGCGAGTTGAAGATCAGCCATTTGGTCTGCGGCGTGATCGCCGCCTCCAGCTGGTCGGGCGTCAGCTTGTAGGCGGTCTGCGACGAGGCCTCGGCGATCACCGGCGTGCCGCCTGCCAGCAGCACCATGTCGGGATAGCTCACCCAGTAGGGCGCCGGGATCACCACCTCGTCGCCCGGGTTCAGTGTCGCCACCAGCGCGTTGTAGAGCACCTGCTTGCCGCCGGTGCCCACCGTCACCTGCGCCGGCGTGTAGTCGAGCCCGTTGTCACGCTTGAACTTCGCGCAGATGGCGGCCTTCAGCTCGGGAATGCCGTCGACGGCGGTGTATTTCGTGTGGCCGGCGTCCATCGCCCGCTTGGCGGCCTCCTTGATGTTCTCCGGCGTGTCGAAATCCGGCTCGCCGGCGCCCAGACCGATCACATCCCGCCCCTCGGCCTTCAGCTCGCGCGCCTTGTTGGTCACCGCGATGGTGGGCGAAGGCTTCACGCGGGTGAGGGTGTCGGACAGGAAGGGCATCGGCGTCGGCCTCCGCGGTTGCGCCCGCACGGCACGGGCGGCAGGTTTGATCTTCGGCGCTCTCCGTCATAGGTTGGCCCCCACGGGCGTTCAAGGTTGAAGGGGGAAGCCATGTCGGATGCAGCCGACGAGGACTGGTCCGGAGCCGGGTGGTACGATGCCGCAACCGCCACGCTGGGCGACCGCATCGCCGGCGCACGCGAGGCGTCGGGTCTGACCCCGCCGCAGCTGGCGCGCAATCTCGGCGTCAAGCTCGCCACCGTCACCGCCTGGGAGGACGACCGCGCCGAACCGCGCGCCAACAAGCTGCAGATGCTTGCCGGTGTGCTCAACGTCTCGGTTGGCTGGCTGCTCACCGGCAACGGGGAAGGGCCCGACGCGCCGCCCGAGGCACGCTCGCGCGGTGCCGAGGCGCGCGCCGCGCTGGGCGAGCTGCGCCGGCTGCGCGACGAGCTGGGCGCCATGACCGGGCGCATCGGGCGCACCGAGGCGCGTCTGGCCGCGATCCTGCGCGAAGACGCATGAGCGAAAGTCCCGACATACGCCTGAAACGGCTGCGGCTGCGCGCTTGGCGGCGCGGAACCAAGGAAATGGACCTGATCCTCGGCGGGTTCGCCGATGCGCGGCTGGCCGGGCTCGCGCCCGGGACGTTGGCTGCATTCGAGGGTCTGCTCGAGGAGAACGACCAGGATCTCTACGCCTGGATCCTGGGCTATGCCGCACCGCCTGCCGCGCTTGCGCCGCTGGTGGGCGAGATCGCCGCCCATGCGCAGATGCTCTCGGCGGGCGGTGGCACGGCCTCCCCGGGCCCCTAAGGCGGCAAGTTTCTGAGTTTAACCGAATGTTCGCGATTCGGATCGATCTTCGCCGAAACGAAAACGGCGGAGACGGGAATGAGCCTGCAAGAAAAAGTCGTGACGGCAGAGCCGGGCTTCATGGCCGGCTATCTGGAAAGCCTCGGTCTGGTGGAACGACTCCACCGGCTTCTGCTCGACGTCATCAAGGACGAGTTCGAACGTCTCGGCATCCTCGACATCAACGCGGTGCAGGCCTTGTTGCTGTTCAACGTCGGCGACAACGAGGTGACGGCGGGCGAGCTGAAGACGCGCGGCTACTACCAGGGCTCCAACGTCTCCTACAACCTCAAGAAACTGGTCGAGAGCGGCTACATGCACCACCAGCGCTGTGCCGCCGACCGGCGCGCCGTCCGTGTCCGGCTCACCGAGAAGGGCCGGCAGGTGCGCGCCACCGTCGCCGATCTCTTCACCCGTCACGCCGAGGCGATGGAAAGCCGCGGCGTCATGGGCCGCGACGGGATGACCGACGTCAACCGCAGCCTGCGCCGGCTGGAACGCTTCTGGTCCGACCAGATCCGCTACATCTACTGACACCAGCTCCCGTTGAGCGTCGCTCTCGCTGGCGGGATTCCAACGGCCTTGCCGGCGTGAGTCCCTCTGGCGAACAGAGGGATTTTCGGCATAGCCGTACCTGTCCCGCTCCGCTCCGACTTTGGCGCCGACGCGCTGCGCCGGAAGGCTCGTCAATCCTGCCACGCAGCGCCGGCGTGCCGATTGCTGACGCTGGCCGCGATCCCTGACGGGGGTTCGCGCGGCGACGCTGCACGGGTCGGCGGGATCACGCTGCAGATTGGGAGGGACCGGGTGGTCCGGTGCAACACCGGGGGGCGCGTCGAACTTGATCGACCGCAAGGCGCAGTGGGCGACGCCCAGGCGCGACGCGGCCTGGAATCGTGCCCTGCC
>PUNI01000609.1 GCA_003551745.1 Paracoccaceae bacterium
GCCCGCACCTGCCACGCCCATCCCACCTATTCCGAGGCAGTGCGCGAGGCGGCCTTCGCCTGCGGCGACGGCGCGATCCACGCCTGAAGCTGGAGCCGCCGCGCCCGCGGCCCTGCTGAGCTGGAGCGTTTGCCGGGCACGGGCCAGCCACTGCGATCGCCGACCCTGTCCACCGGATGGGACCGACGACGCCGGCGAACGGGCGAACGGCGCACGGCTGTCAACGATCCGCAAGCATCCGGCTCAGGTGTACCGTCCCAGCATCTGGTGTATCCGTATGACGATGAAGCACGAGTGCTGTGGGCCGGGCGGCGTGACTTCATGATTCAGGGAAATACCGGACGGCCATTGGCACCGGCGCGGCCTGCGCCAGCGCCTGCAGCCGGCGGCAGTGCTCGCGGGTGCATCATGCCGCTGGCGGGGCCGGTGCGCCGGGACGATGTCGGAGACCGCTCAGCCGAAGAGGTCGTGACAGAGTTCCAGGCCTTCGACCAGGCGATCCACCTCGTCGGTGGTGTTGTAGAGGCCGAAGGAGGCCCGGCAGGTTGCGGGAACGCCGAGATGCTCCATCAGCGGCTGGGCGCAATGGTGGCCCGCACGCACGGCGATGCCCTTCTTGTCGAGCACGGTGGAGATGTCGTGGGCATGGGCCGGGCCGTCCAGCGTGAAGGAGAAGATCGCGCCCTTTCCGGCCGACCTGCCCTGCAGGTGGAGCCAGTTGATGCCCTCCAGCCGGTCCCGGGCATAGTCGCGCAGACCCTGCTCATGGGCGGCGACCGAATTCATGCCGAGCCCCATCAGATACTCCATCGCGACGCCCAGCCCGATCTGGGGCACGATGGCCGGGGTTCCCGCCTCGAACTTCATCGGCGGGTCGGCGTAGGTCACCCGATCACGATGCACCTCGCGGATCATGTCGCCCCCGCCCTTGAACGGCCCCATCTCGGCCATCCGCTCGCGGCGGATGTAGATCGCCCCCGAACCCGAGGGCCCGTAGAGCTTGTGCCCGGTGACCGCATAGAAATCGCAGCCGATCTCGGCAACGTTCACGGGCAGATGAACGGCCGCCTGGCTCCCATCGACCAGAACCGGCACGCCGCGGGCCTGCGCACCCTCGCAGATCGCCTGCACATCCACCACCGTGCCGAGCACGTTCGACATGTGGGTGATCGCGATCAGCCGGGTTCTGTGCCCGATGGCATCGAGAACGGCCTGAGGGTCGAGATCGCCATTCATGTCGGGCTCGACCCAGCGCAGCACGACACCCTGGCGTTCGCGCAGGAAATGCCACGGCACGATGTTGGCATGGTGCTCCATCACGCTGAGCACGATCTCGTCGCCGGGCTGAAGGCGCGGCATCGCCCAGCCATAGGCGACGAGGTTGATCCCCTCGGTGGTCCCGGAGGTGAAGACGATCTCCTCCTCGGCAGGCGCGCCGAGAAACCGCGCCACGATGCCGCGCACGGCCTCGTATCTGTCGGTGGCGAGGTTGGAGAGATAGTGCAGCCCGCGATGCACGTTGGCGTATTCCTGCCCGTAGGCGCGGCTCATGGCGTCGATGACGACCTGCGGCTTCTGCGCCGAGGCGCCGTTGTCGAGATAGACCAGCGGCCGGCCGTTCACCTCGCGCGACAGGATCGGAAAATCCCGGCGCACCGCCTCGACGTCGTACATTGCCTGCTCCCTTGCAGCCTAGACGTTCTCGGGCGGCGTGATCCCCAGCATCGCGAGAAAGAGCGCCAGCAGGAAGGCCACCCCGAACGCCGTCACAACCACCATGCCGAACACGCCCAAGAGCGAGCGGAACCCGTGCAGCTCGGCAACGAAGCCGGTGAGCACCCAGAGGAACACACCGAACCCTATCAGGCTAACTATCCCGGCCAGCGGAGGCAGCAACAGCAGCGCGACGATCTGGACCGCCTGGACCAGCACCATGACGCCCTGCAGGCAGGCGATCAGCAGCATGGCATCGGGGAAATTGCCGTGCCCGCCCATCATGCGGCCGACCTGATGGGCGGCGATGGCCATGAGCAGCAATACCCCCGCCTGCAGCAGGATCGAGCTGGCCGGACCCGACAGCACCGCGGCCATCATGCCCGAGGGCGCCATCAGAACGCGGATGGTGAGTTGGCCCAGAAACACGCTCAGGACCACCACGAGGGCGAGCGCCAGCCAGCGCGCGTGCATCGTGAGACCCGCCGCCATGATGCTGCGGGCGCCGGCGCGCGGATCCGTCACGGTCTCGCGGACGAGACCCCATAGGGCGGCAAAGGAGGTGTCCATGCGCCGCTTCTAGGCTTTCGCCGCTCCCGCCTCAAGCGCCGCCGCGGCCAGCATCCGCAGCAGGAGCCAGAAAAACGCGACCAGAATGGCGAAACCAAGAACGCTCGTCACGAGGCCCGGGCCCAGCAACCCGGCAATGAGGCCATTGAGCAGCCACAGCGGGCTCGCCGCAAGCAGGGCCCAGAAGAATGCGAGCCGCGCCGCCCAGCCGCTGATGGGGCGGCGCAGCAGGCGGCAGGCAAGCTGAAGGAGCGCCGCAACGCCGTAGAGAAGGATCGGCGCGATGAAGAGCCAGCCCATCATCGCCCCCGCAATGAAGGCCTGGAAGGGGATCTCCGGCTCCTGCTGCGCCAACCGGGCGAGCCTTGGCCACTGGGCGAGGAAGATCAGGAGGCAGGCACCGATCAGGAACGCCAGCGCTCTGCCTTCCCGCCGGCCGTCGGCCAGCAGGTTGCGCATCACGCGATCCGGCGAGCGCCAGCTGTGCAGGATGTCGTCGGTCAGCGCCACGTCAGGCCGTCAGGCGCGACGGTGCCGCAACAGCCATCCGTCGAGCCGCGCCCGGATGTCGTCGGCCAGGCGCTCGTCCTCGATCTCCTCCAGGGCCTCGGCCAGAAAGGCCAGCACCAGAAGCCCTTCCGCCTCCTCGCGGGGCATGCCCCGTGTGCGCAGGTAGAACAACTGCGTCAGGTCGATCGCGCCGGAGGTGGAGCCGTGCGAGCATTTCACGTCGTCGGCATAGATCTCCAGCTCCGGCTTGACCAGAAACTGGCTCTGCTCATCGAGCAGCAACGACTGGCTGATCTGGTACCCGTCGGTCAGCTGCGCGGCCTGCTTGACGAGGATCTTGCCCTGGAACACGCCGACCGCACCGTTGCGCAGCACCTTCTTGAAGACCTGGCGGGTCTCGCACTCCTCGGCGGCGTGGGTGATGAAGACCGTGTCATCCTGGTGGAAGGCGCCATCCCCCAGCGCCGCGCCGGCGACATGGGCGAGGCCGCGGGCCCCTGCCATCTCGACGACCGCCTCGTTGCGGGTGAGGCGGCCGTTCACGGTGGCGGTGAAGGACTTGAAGGCCGCCGATGCCCCCACCCGCGCAAAGACATGCGTGACGGCCCGCCGCTCGTGGTCGCGCCCCTGTGTGCGCACATGGTTGAAACGCGCGCCGTCGGCCACGTCGACCTCGAGGACGCTGCAGAATCGCGCCGCGCCCGGCCCGTTTTCCAGCAGCGTCAACTCGGCGCCCGGCTCGAGCCTGACGCAGTGGTGGAGCAGGGCGTCCGAGGTCTCCGAGTTGTGCAGGTAGATCAGCGAGACCGGACGCTCTGCCTTGCCCGTCACCCGGATCAGCACCCCGTCCTCGGCGAAGGCGGTGTTGACGGCCGCGAGCGTGCGCGGCACCGGTTCCTGGCCGCGCGCCTCGAGCACGCCGAAGAGCTCGCGCGCCCAGTGGATGTCGGCCTGCGACGCCTCGGCCAGCCGCTCGATCTCCACACCGGCCAGTGACGGGTCATCCGATTGCGCGGCATCGAAGACGCCGTCCACGAACACCAGTTTCACCCGGTCGATCTCGTGGAACATCGCCGGCTCGCCGGCCGGATCGAAGAGTGCAGCCGACGGTGCCTCGCGTTCGGTCAGACTGCGCGGGTCGGTATATTTCCAGTACTCGTCGCGCCGGTCGGGCAAGCCGAGCGTGCGCAGGCGGACCAGCGCCTCGCGCCGGGCCGTCGTCGCCCAGGCCCCGCCGGCCGGCAGGTCCCGACCGTCCAGCCAGGCCTCGGTCGCCTCGGCCCGCTGGCGGGCGACAAGTTCACGACGCGCCACCATCACGCCGGCTCCCCGGCTTCGATGATGTCGCCATAGCCTTCGGTTTCGACCTCAAGCGCGAGCTCGGGTCCGCCCGTCTTCACGATTCGCCCGTCCGACATGATGTGCACGACGTCGGGGCGGATGTGGTTCAGGAGCCGCTGATAGTGGGTGATGACGAGAAACCCGCGGCCCTCGGACCTGAGCGCGTTCACCCCGTCCGCCACCAGCTTCATCGCATCCACGTCGAGGCCGGAGTCGGTCTCGTCGAGGATGCACATCTTCGGCTCCAGCATGGCCATCTGCAGGATCTCGTTGCGCTTCTTCTCGCCGCCGGAGAAGCCGGTGTTGACCGGGCGCTTCAGCATGTCTGCATCGATTGCCAGATCCTTGGCCTTTTCGCGGACCAGCTTGAGGAACTCGGTCGAGGACATTTCCTCCTGGCCGCGGGCGCGACGCTGGGCGTTCACGGAGGTCCGCAGGAAGGTCATGTTGCCGACGCCGGGGATCTCGACGGGATACTGGAAGGCCAGGAACAGGCCCACCGCCGCACGTTCCTCGGGCTCCATGTCCAGCAGGTCGTGGCCGTCGAGCGTGGCGGAGCCGCCCGTGACCTCATAGCCCTCGCGCCCCGCCAGCACATAGGACAGCGTGGACTTGCCCGATCCGTTCGGGCCCATGATGGCATGCACGCGGCCCGGTTCCACGGTGAGGCTGACGCCCTTGAGGATCACCTTGTCCTCGTCCTCCAGCTTGACCTGCAGGTCCTTGATCTCGAGCATCCTGGGCTCCTTCTCGTTCGTTGCCGGCGCGCTCAGCGCGCCATGATCAGTTTCGCCGAGACATGGGCGATGACCACCGCCATCATGGCGACCAGAGCCGCCATCACCGGCCCGCCCGGCGCCCAGACGGGGTAGGATATCGTCATCATCAGCGTGACCCCGACGGCCACCAGAAGCACATAGCGCGGCCGCGGTTCGGCCGCCGTGAGCCACCAGCGCAAGTTGTTCATCTCACCCTCCGCGTGCGACTTACTGGGCAAGAAAGACAAAACCTGCTGCCAGTGCGCCAGCCGCAGCCATGAACAGCACCGCGGCAACCAACGGCTCCGCGACCAGCCCAAACACCAGCACCGACGCTACCGCCGGCAGGAACGCGACGGCCGCCACAACGCACCGACCCGGCCAGCCGGCCGGCGTGAAGCCCGCGCCGTAACGCATCGGGCGGAACCCCGGTCGGCGTGTCACCCCACCGAGCCCTCGAGGCTGATCGCCACCAGTTGCTGGGCCTCCATCGCAAACTCCATCGGCAGGGCTTGCAGCACCTCCTTGCAGAAACCGTTGACCACGAGGGCCACCGCCTCCTCCTCGTCCATCCCGCGCGAGCGGCAATAGAAGAGCTGATCGTCGTCCACCTTGGAGGTCGTCGCCTCATGTTCCGCGCGCGAGGTGGTGTTCTTCACCTCGATATACGGCACGGTATGCGCGCCACAGTTGTTGCCGATCAGCAGGCTATCGCATTGGGTATAGTTGCGGCTGTTGGCGGGCTTCGGGTGCATGGTGACCAGCCCGCGATAGGTGTTCTGCGCC
>PUNI01000440.1 GCA_003551745.1 Paracoccaceae bacterium
CCGGCCTTCGTCACCCCCTATGGCAACGCCGACGAGGCCAACCACGCGCCGGACGAGAACCTTCGGATCGACTGCTTCCTCGCCGGCATACGGAGCGGCGCGGCGCTGCTGTCGGGACTTGGCGCGATGCGCACCTGACGGGCCCGGCCGCGCCGGCCGTCACTCGGCCCGCGCCCGCCCGGGCGTCTCGTCGGGCGCCTGCTCGGCCACGAACTCCTGCAGCGCCCGCAGGACCCGTCCGGCCTGGGCGCGGGGCACATCCGCCCGGCGGGCGATCTGGGCGACGACGGAGTCGGGCAGTCGGCCCGCCGGCAGGGCAGCCCGCGCGGCACGCTCGGCCACCAGCGCCTCGACCGCGCGGATGGCATCGTCCAGCCGGGCAATCTCGCGCTCGGCCGGGCTCTTCGCCCGCCAGTCGGCGACGGCAGCCGGTGTGACGGGGTAACATGCAGCTTTCACGGTCTTAGCCATGGCAGGATCGCCCTCAGGTATTCGCCCAGCTTCTTCCTGCGCCGGCTTGCCCGGCGGTCGCGGATGAAGGGGTCATCGCTTTGCACCACCTTCCAGATGATAATGCGCGCCGGGTCGCGATCCAAGACCGGGATGAAGAAGACCGTCACTGCGCCGAACACGTATTCGCGGCCCAGATCATCGCTGGCGGTCCCGATCATGGGATTGTCGCGCAGGTTGCGCCGCAGGAGGTTCTGCTGACGGTCCGACAGCAGTTCGGCCATGTCGAGAGCGGCCGAGACGGTCGGCTGGACCTCGACCCGCAGCGCCACGTCTCATCGGCCGCGATAGGGCTCGACGTATTGCAGCGCCATGTCCCACGGAAAGAAGATCCAGGTGTCCTGGCTCACCTCGGTGATGTAGCTGTCGACCATGCCGCGGCCCTCGGGCTTGGCATAGACGGTGGCGTAATGGGCGCGGGGAAAGAGGCTGCGCACCAGTTCCAGCGTCTTGCCGGTATCCACGAGGTCGTCGATGATCAGCACACCCTCGCCGGCTTCGCCCATGATCTCGGCGTTCGGCCCCTTGATGACGCGCGGCGCCGTCTGGTCCTGCCAGTTGTAGGATTTCACCGAAATCGTGTCGACCGTGCGGATGTCGAGCTCGCGGCTGAGGATCATCGCCGGGGCCATGCCGCCACGGGTGATTGCGACCACCGCCCGCCAGGCGCCGTCCTTGCCCGGGCCCTGCTTGTCGAGCCGCCAGGCCAGCGCCCGGCTGTCACGGTGGATCTGGTCCCAGCTGACGTGGAACCCCTTTTCATGCGGCAGCCGGTCGGTCATGCGGCCCCCCTCCTCAGCCAATGGCGATGCGGGCGCCCAGAGCCGCGAGCATCCCGCCGAAGACCCGGTCGATCCAGCCCTTGGCGCGGGCGTGAAGACGGCGCGCGCCGGCGAGGCTGAAGGCCCGTGCCACGGCCAGGGTGCACAGGAACTCGTTGGCGAAGATCGCCGCGAGCAGCAGCCCCAGCCAGGGCAGCGCCGTTCCCGGCGGCACCGTGGTCACGAATACCGCCCCGAAGAACACCGCCGGCTTGGGGTTGGCCATTTGCGTCAGTAGCCCGAGCCGGAAGCTGGCGCCCGGCCGCAGGCCCGGCGCCGCAGCGCCCGACACCTGCGGCAGCGGTGTATCGGCCTGACGCCACATCTTCACGGCAAGCCAGATCAGGAACAGCCCGCCGGCGAGCTTGAACGCCCACAGCAGGGTCGGCAGCGCGTGAAACAGAAGTGACAGGCCGAAGAGCGCCGCCAGCGCCCAGATCGCCGCCCCGGCGGCGAGGCCGAGGCAGAGCCAGACGCCGCTGCGGAACCCGTGCGTCACCCCCGTGCGCGCGGCCATCAGGATCGACGGACCCGGGCTTGCCGCCGCCAGCAGATGGATGAACCAGGCGGTGGCGAAGGCGGCGGCGGTCATCGCCTCAGCCTTCGCGGTGGTTGGCGGTGACGGTGGCGATGTCGGGGGCGTCCACCGCCTTCATGCCCACGGCGTGATAGCCCGCGTCGACGTGCAGAACCTCGCCGGTGACACCTGCGCCGAGGTCGGACAGCAGGTAGAGCGCCGAGCGTCCCACCTCCTCCTGCGTCACGTTCCGCCGCAGCGGCGCGTTCAGCTCGTTCCACTTCATGATGTAGCGGAAATCGCCGATGCCCGAGGCCGCCAGCGTCTTGATCGGGCCGGCGGAGATGGCGTTGACGCGGATGCCGTCCTTGCCGAGATCCTCGGCGATGTAGCGCACGCTGGCCTCCAGCGCCGCCTTGGCCACCCCCATGACGTTGTAATGCGGCATGACCTTCTCGGCGCCGTAGTAGGTCATGGTCAGCAGGCTGCCGCCCGCACCCATCAGCGCGGCGGCGCGCTGGCAGACCGCCGTGAAGGAATAGACCGAGATGTCCATGGTGCGGCGGAAGTTCTCGGGCGTGGTGTCGACGTAGCGGCCGCGCAACTCGGTCTTGTCGGAAAAGCCGATGGCATGGACGAGGAAATCGAGCCGGCCCCAGCGCCGTTCCAGTTCGGCGAAGACCGCGTCCATCGAGGCGGCGTCGCCGACATCGCAGGGCACCACCAGGTCCGAGCCAACCGAAGCGGCCAGCGGCGCCACGCGCTTCTGCAGCGCCTCGCCCTGATAGGAAAACGCCAACTCCGCGCCGGCCTCGGCGCAAGCGCGAGCGATGCCCCAGGCGATGGACTTGTCGTTGGCGACCCCCATGATCAGGCCGCGCCGGCCGTCCATCAGCTGCATCGACATCACCCCCGCCGCCCAGACGCACGCCCGTTTCCGTGACGTCACGTCGGTTTAGGCGATCGCCCGGGCCGCTTCAAGGCCGCGCGGCGCGGGTTGAACGGGGCGCGGCCAGCGCCATCTTGCGCCGGGCTTCGGCGCCAGCCATACCGACGCCGCACTATCGGGAGAAAGCCATGGCCGAGCGCAGCGGCATCTTCGCCGGGGAGGATCCCTTTGCCATCGCCCGCGCCTGGCTGGCCGAGGCCGAGCCGCGCGAGCCGAACGACCCCAACGCGATCGCGCTGGCGACCGTCGACGCCGAGGGGCTGCCCAATGTCCGCATGGTGCTGCTCAAGGAGATCGAGCCCGCCGCCTTTGTCTTCTACACCAACTATGACAGCACCAAGGCGCAGGAGATCGCGCAGTCCGGCAAGGCCGCCTTCGTGCTGCACTGGAAGAGCCTGCGCCGGCAGATCCGCGTGCGCGGGCTGACGAGCCGCGAGGACGGGCCGCAGGCCGATGCCTATTTCGCCTCGCGCTCGCTCAAGAGCCGGCTCGGCGCCTGGGCCTCGCGCCAGTCGCAGCCGCTGGAGAGCCGGGGTGCGCTGATGGGCGAGGTCGCGCGGCGGACGGCCGAGTTCGGCACGAACCCGCCGCGGCCGCCGTTCTGGGGCGGCATCCGGATCACGCCGGTGGAGATCGAGTTCTGGGCCGACGGCGCCTTTCGCCTGCACGACCGTTTCCGCTGGCGCCGTGACGACCCCGCGGCGCCGTGGTCGGTGCAGCGGCTCAGCCCCTGACGGGCCCGTGACAGGCTGGGCGGGAAAGAGCTTGCAAAGGCCCGTGGACTTGGCGCACGAGTGATGCCCAGCATGGGTTGGGGCATCGCACAGACATGGACGACATGAGCGCACTGCCCGGCGTCGCGGCCGACGCCGGCGCACCCGACGGGCCGCAGGTCCGGGGCCGGGTGAAATGGTTCGATCCGCAGAAGGGCTTCGGCTTCATCGTGCCCGATGCCGGCGGGCCCGACATCCTCCTGCACGCCAATGTGCTGCGCGCTTTCGGGCAGGGCTCGGTCGGAGATGGCGCCGAGATCGAGGTGATCGTGCACGAGACTCGCCGCGGCCTGCAGGCCAGCGCGGTGATCGACATCGTTGTGCCGGCGATGGTGCCGGTCTCGGACATGGACGAGCTGGGCGGCCTGTCGCCCGAGGCCGTGGCCGACCTCGCGCTGGAGCCCGCCCGGGTGAAATGGTTCGACCGCGCCCGCGGCTTCGGATTCGCCAATGTGTTCGGCCGGGAGGACGACGTGTTCCTGCATATCGAGGTGCTTCGCCGGTCGGGGTTTTCCGAGGTGCAGCCCGGCGAGGCGCTGTGCCTGCGGATCATCGAGGGCCGGCGTGGCCGCATGGCGGTCCTGGTCGCGCCATGGGAGGCCGCGCTGAAGCGCGAGCCGGCATGAGCCGACGGCTGCGCGGGCCGGCCGCCGCCCCCCTTCTTGCGACGCTGCTCTGGCTTGCGCTGTCCACCGGGTTGCTGGCCGCCTGCCGCGACGATGTCGTCGACCTGCGCGGGCCCTGGGGGCAGGCGCGCTTCGCCGTCGAGATCGCGGATACGCCGCAGACCCAGGCGCTGGGGCTGATGCACCGCGAGAGCCTGCCGCGCAACGCCGGCATGCTCTTCGTCTATCCGGCTCCGCAGCGGGCCACCTTCTGGATGCGCAACACGCTGATCCCGCTCGACATGATCTTCGTCGCGCCCGACGGGGTGGTGCGTCATGTCCATCACGAGGCGGTGCCGCTGGACGAGACGGTGATCGACGGCGGCGACGGCATCCTGATGGTGCTCGAGATCAACGGCGGGCTTGCCCGCACTTTCGGCATCGCCCCCGGAAGCGAACTGCGCCACCCGCGTCTGCCGCAGCAGGACGCCGCCTGGCCCTGCGACTGAGGGGGCTTCCCTCGCCGCCCGCAGCGGGGTATCCCGCTGCCGTCGGGGCGTGGCGCAGCCTGGTAGCGCGTCGGTTTTGGGTACCGAAGGTCGCTGGTTCGAATCCAGTCGCCCCGACCATGCAGGATCGCCGCGGCTGGCAGATGACCTTCGCTTCACTGGAGCGGGCGAAGGGGATCGAACCCTCAACCCTCAGCTTGGGAAGCTGATGCTCTACCATTGAGCTACGCCCGCCCTTGTTCCGGGATTAGACGAGGCTTTGGGGCTTGGCAAGCCGCCGCCGCTCTGGCGCCGGCGGCAGGCTGCACTACCTTCCCAAGGGCGAGACACGGAGGCCAGCGATGTTCTTTCTCAACCGCAGCAAGTCGGCAATGGTTGCCCCCGAGGACGCGCTCCCCGGTCGCGCAACGCCGATCCCGACGGCGGAGACGCATTTCCTCTCCGGCCGGCCCCTGCAGGCAGCGGTGCCCGAGGGCATGGAGCAGGCGATGTTCGGCATGGGCTGCTTCTGGGGGGTCGAGCGGCTGTTCTGGGAGCTCGACGGCGTCTGGCTGACGATGGTGGGATATGCGGGCGGCTACACACCGAATCCGAGCTATCAGGAGGTCTGTACCGGCAAGACCGGGCACAACGAGGTCGTGCGGCTGATCTTCGAGCCTGCGCGGATCTCCTACGACCGGCTGCTGAAAGCCTTCTGGGAAGGCCACGACCCGACCCAGGGCATGCGCCAAGGCAATGACATGGGCACACAGTACCGCTCGGGCATCTACACCTATTCCGAGGCGCAGGCGGACGCGGCCGAGCAGAGCCGCGGCGCCTTCGCCGAGCGGCTGCGCGCCGCCGGCTACGGGCCGATCACCACCGAGATCCGGCCCGCCCCGGAGTTCTATTACGCCGAGGACTATCACCAGCAGTATCTCGCCAAGAACCCCGGCGGCTATTGCGGGCTAGCCGGCACCGGCGTGACCTGCCCCGAGGGTGTGCGGGCCTGA
>PUNI01000009.1 GCA_003551745.1 Paracoccaceae bacterium
CAGCAGCGCCGGGCCGGTCACCGTCTCGACCCGGGCGAAGGCGCCGACCGGCACCATCTCGCCGCCCCGCGTCCGCACATGGATGCGGGCGATATCGTCGGGCGTGGCGCGGTCCTCGGGCCGGGCGGACGTGCGCACCTGCCAGGACCGGCCGAAAAGCGTGAAGTCGTTGACATAGGCCGAGCCCAGCACCGGCTGCAGCGCAGCGAAGACATCGGTCAGAGGAATGCCTAGCGCATAGAGCCGCTCGCGGTCGATATCAAGGAAGAGCTGCGGCATGTCGGCCGAGAAGGTGGTGTAGACCCCGGCCAGCCGGTCGTCGGCGTTGGCCGCGAAGGTCAGGCCCCGGGCGACCTCGGCAAGGTCGGCGGGGCTGAGGCCCTGGCTGTCGATCAGCTGGCCCTCGAAGCCCGCGCCGCTCCCCAGCCCGGGGATCGGCGGCAGGTTGAAGGCGATAACCTGCGCCTCGCGGATCGCCGCGCCCTGCTCCATCGCCCCGGCGATGGCGGCGAAGACCGAGGTCTCGGGCCGGGTGCGCTCGTCGAAGGGCAGCATGGTCACCAGCGCGAAGGCCGCGTTCGACTTCGACATACCGTCGAGCAGGGAAAAGCCGATCACCGAGGTCACGCTCTCGACACCGGGCAGAGCGCCGAGCATCGCCTCGACATCGCGCTGGACGGCGTCGGTGCGGCCCAGCGAGGCGGCGTCGGGCAGCTGCGTCTCGACGATGAAAGACCCCTGATCCTCGGCCGGCAGGAAGCCTGTGGGCACGGCCCGGAAAAGCCCCGCGGACAGTGCGACGGCGAGCCCGAGCAGCACGAGGCCGATCACCGCCCGCCGTGCTATGGCGCCGGCGACCCGGACATATCCGTCGCGCGCGCGGTCGATTCCGCGAAAGACATAGGCCAGCAGCCCCTTCCGCGGCCCGTGATGCGGCTTCAGCAGGATCGCACACAGCGCGGGCGAGAGCGTCAGCGCATTGATGGCCGAGATCACCATCGACACCGACACCGCCACCGCGAACTGCTGGAAGAGCTGGCCCGAGATGCCGGGAATGAAGGCGACGGGCACGAAGACCGACAACAGCACCAGCGTGATGGCGAGGATCGCGCCGGTGATCTCGGACATCGCCGCCGAGGCCGCCTCGGCCGGCGTCATCCCGGGGTTCTCCTCCAGCTTCGCCTCCACCGCCTCGACCACCACGATGGCGTCGTCGACCACGATGCCGATGGCGAGCACGAGTGCCAGCAGCGACACGGTGTTGAGCGTGAAGCCCATCGCCGCCATCACCGCGAAGGTGCCCACCAGCGCCACCGGCACCGCCACCAGCGGCACCAGCGTGGCGCGCAGCGAGCCGAGGAACAGGAACACGACCAGGATCACCAGCACGAAGGCCTCGATCAGCGTGCGCTGCACCTCGTGGATCGAATCCTGGACGAACTCGGCGGTGTCCGAGACGATCTCGTAGGCCATGCCGGGGGGCAGGCTGGCGGCGGCCAGCACCTCGGACACCCGCTCGGAGGCCTCGATCGCGTTGCCGCCGGGGGCGAGATAGACGCCGATCAGCGTCGCCGGCGCGCCGTTGAAGCGGGTGGAGACATCGGCGCTGCGGGCACCCAGCGTGACGTCGGCCACGTCGCCTACGCGGATCACGCTGCCGTCCGGGGCCGAACGGACGATGATGTCGGCGAACTCCTCGGCGGTCTCGAGCCGGCCTAGGGCGGTGATGGCGAACTGCTGGCCGGGGTCCTCGACGAAGGGCGGCGCGCCCACGCGGCCCACCGCGGCCTGCACGTTCTGGCTGCGCAGCGCGGCAATCACGTCGCCCGGGGTCAGGCCCAGCGCGGCGAGGCGTCCGACGTCGAGTTCCACCTGCATCGCGAACTGGTCGGCGGCGAAGACCGACGCATCGCCCACCCCGTCGATCCGCTTCAGCGCATCGAGGATGTTAAGCCGGGCGAAGTTCGTCAGGTCGCTGCCGGTGACCGTGTCGTCCGTGGCATAGAGCGCGACGCCGAGGAGGAGCGCGGAAGAGCGCTTGAACACCCTCGTGCCGAACTGGCGCACCTCGGGCGGCAGCAACGGCTCGGCCAGCGCCACGCGGTTCTGTACGTTCACCGTGGCGATGTCGGGGTCGGTGCCCACCGCGAAGCTGATCGACAGCGCATAGGTGCCGTCCGCGGCCGAGGTCGAGGACATGTAGAGCATGCCGTCCACTCCGATCACCT
Source organism: Paracoccaceae bacterium (assembly GCA_003551745.1). Classification (GTDB taxonomy): domain Bacteria; phylum Pseudomonadota; class Alphaproteobacteria; order Rhodobacterales; family Rhodobacteraceae; genus Rhodobaculum. The sequence goes on from PUNI01000009.1 coordinate 2,229, forward strand.
GATCCTCGATGATCTGCGCAACGGTCTGCTCCACCACCTCGGCGCCGGCCCCGGGATAGGCTGCGACCACGGCGACCTGTGGGGGCGTGATGTCGGGATACTGCTCGACCGGCATCCGGCCCAGCGCGATGAGCCCGGCGAGGAACAGCACGATCGAGATGACGGTGGCAAGCCGCGGCCGCCGGATGAAGATGTCGGCGATCATAGGCTCAGCCGTCGGCCGGGGCGGCGGCGTCCACGGTGATGCCCGGGCGGACCTTGTTGATCCCCTCGGTGATGACCCGCTCGCCCGGCGACAGCCCGTCGGCGATCACCGCCAGCCCCTCGGCGCTGCGCCCGACGCTGACGCGGCGCTGCTCGACCGTCTCGCCGTCGCCGACCACCAGTACGAAGCTGCCCTGGATGTCGCGCTGCACGGCGCGGGCGGGCACGGCGATCTCGCTCTGCGGCGCGGCCAGCGTCAGGTTCACGCGCACCAGTTCCCCGTCCAGCAGCTGGCCCTCGGGGTTGTCGAACCGCGCCCGCACCGTCACACTGTCGGTGACGCCGGCGACCGCGCTGTCGATGAAGTCGATGGTGCCGGGAAGGCCATAGGTGCTGCCATTGGCCAGCACCAGCGTGACCGCCGCCTCCTTCGACGCCGTGCCGGCGTCGACGCGGTCGAGATAGTCGCGCAGCACCGCCGTCGGGACCGGGAACTCCACATGCAGCGGGTCGAGCTGGATGAGGGTGGCCAGCACCCCCGCCTCGGGGCCGATCACGGCGCCGGGGCTCACGTCCGTGGTCGAGATTCGGCCGGAAAACGGCGCCGCGATCTCGGTGTAGGACAGATTGATCTCGGCACGCTCCAGCGCGGATTCGGCGCGCATCACGTCGCCCTCGCGCACCTCCAGCGTGGCCTCGGCGGCATCCACTGCGGCCTGCGCGGCCGACTGACGGGCCAGCAACTCCGCCTGTCGGTCGCGCTCCAGCCGGGCCAGGTCGCGGGCGGCCTCGGCCGCCCGCAGCGCACCCCGCGCCTCCTGAACCAGCGCCGCGAAGGGCCGCGGGTCGATCCGAAAGAGCACTTGCCCCTCCGCGACCGTCTCGCCAAAGCGGAAGCCCACCTCGTGCAGGGTGCCGCCCACACGGGCGACGATCGCGATCCGCCGGTCCGCCACAAGCCGGCCGTTGAAGCCCGCTTCCTCGGCCAGTTCCCGCAGCTCCGCCGGGACGGCGATGACCGCGGGCGGCGCCTGGGCCGTCGCCGCACCGGCTGTCAGAAGACCAAACGCGATGACAATCGCAATTGCTGCATGCATCGACCGCTCGTGCCCAAAATCCTGCCCCCAACCGACTATACGGTACAGTGGATTCAAATCAAGCGGTATCGCGATGAGAGCGGGCCTTAAGGGCCGATGGACGGTCGCTGGAGTGCAGGCGTCTCGGGTGCGTCCGGTGATCCGATCGGGATGCGCGCCTGTTCGGTGCGCTCACAGCATGGTAGCGCTGCGGCGTCGCATTTTGGTGGAGGCGTCGTCTGCGCCGGCGGCGCAGCCTCCAGCCGGTGCCGATGGCGCACGATGGCGCCGCGGGGACAGGCATCAGCACCTCCGGCCATGCGCAAGATCAGGAGCCGGCCGAAGGCAGTGACCGCCGACGGGGCCGAACGGGACTTGCGGCCACGCACGTCGGTCTTGGGCGGGTTGCCCTGTTCGCCCAGCGGCTTGCCTCGCGTGCCCTTGCGGTGGATACGGCTCTTGAGCCCCCGGGTGCGCAGGTTGGCCTCCATCTCTTCCGAGTGGTAGGCGGACTCGGCCCAGACGTCCGAGCCGGTGTTGCCCTGCATCAGCAGATGATCGACCACCTGGCTGTCATGTAGGGCCGGGCCGCTGACATGGGTAACGGCGGATCGGCGTGTGCCGACGGTCGACATTCACTTGGTTCTTGTGTGCGTAGTGGCTCTTGCCATTATTCTTGGTCCAGCGCGCATAGAGGTCCTTCTGGCGGAGTGCTTGAACTGTGCCCCCCGGTGGTGGTGTCGGAGGAGGCCGCGCGCGGAGCCTTTGGCGTGGCGCTGCGCGCGGCCGGATGTGCCGCTTGCGGTCACCGTCGATCTTCGAAAAAGGTTCGGGTTGCGAAGCCTGGAGCCTGAAACGTGGACGACGATGACCGGTGACAGAATGGCGCTGCTTGAGCTGGTTGAGAAGCAGGCCGATGGCGACCTCGTGCGCGAGATGCTGGCCCTTGCGGCCGCCGAGCGGCAGGGCGGGATCGAGGAGCTGCATGCCAAGATCGCCCAATTGCGTAGGGAACTGGCCAGCTCCGGCTGCCGCCCCGATCAAAAACTCTTCCCGTCGTCAGGCCCGCCGAACGACCGGTCTGGAGCAGCCGCACTGCGGCGTCGTGGCCAATCCGCCCGGCAGCTTCGGGACGCACTCGTCGGTGCGGCCGTGACCGTAGCAGAGGCCGTTTGCTTCCCCTGGGTCCAGCTCTGCCCCTGCAGTCCAGGTGCTCTTCGCAGGGGATGCGCTGTGGTGTAACGTGGCTGCCGTCAACCTTCCTTCGGAGTGGGTACAATGCGAGCAGCGATCTACGCGCGGTTTTCTTCGACGCTGCAGCGGGAGGCGTCGATCGAGGACCAGGAGCGGCTGTGCCGGGAGCGGGCGGCGCGCGAGGGCTGGCCGGTGGTGGAGGTGTTCGCCGACCGGGCGCTCTCGGGGGCGTCGATGTTGCGCCCCGGACTTCAGGCGCTGATCGAGGCGGCGCAGGCCGGGCAGTTCGAGGTCGTTGTGGCCGAGGCGCTGGACCGGCTGAGCCGGGACCAGGCGGATGTCGCCGCCCTTTACAAGCGGCTGAGCTTCGCCGGCGTCGCGATCGTCACGCTGGCGGAGGGCGAGATCAGCGAGCTGCATGTCGGGCTGAAGGGCACGATGAACCAGCTGTTCCTCAAGGACCTCGCGGCGAAGACACGGCGGGGGCTCCGGGGACGGGTCGAGCAGGGCCTGTCGGGCGGCGGCAACGCCTATGGCTACCGGGTCGTGCGCCGGCTCGGGGCCGATGGCACGCCCGTCACCGGCGAGCGCGAGATCGACGAGGCCGAGGCCGCGGTGATCCGGCGCGTCTTCCGCGACTTCGCGGACGGGATCTCGCCGCGGGCCATCGCACAGCGGCTCAACGCCGAGGGCGTGCCCGGCCCGCGGGGGCAGCTGTGGCGCGACACCGCGATCCGCGGCCACCGCACTCGCGGCACCGGGCTGATCAACAACGAGCTCTACATCGGCCGGCTCATCTGGAACCGGCTGCGCTATGTGAAGGACCCGGAGACCGGCCGGCGGGTCTCGCGGCAGAACCCGCCCGAGGCCTGGGTCACCATCGAGGTGCCCGAGCTGAGGATTGTCGACGACGCGCTGTGGGACCGCGTGAAGACGCGGCAGGGTGAGATCGCGGCCGAGCCGCG
>PUNI01000312.1 GCA_003551745.1 Paracoccaceae bacterium
GGCGATGGCCGCCGTCAGCGCCGCCGCATCGGGCGCGGCGCGATAATCGATGCAGGCGTCGTAGCCCAGTTCCTCGGTGGCATGGGCGCACTTCTCCGCCCCTCCGGCCATCCCGATGGTTGTCAGTCCCCTGACCTTGGCGAGCTGCCCCAGCACACTGCCCACGGCACCGCTGGCCGCCGAGATCAGGATCGTCTCGCCCGGCTGCGCCGCGGCAATCCTGTTGAGCGAGATCCAGGCGGTGTGGCCCGGCAGGCCGAGCACGCCGAGATGGGCGGCCAGCGGCGCGGCCTCGGGGTCGATCCTTCGGGCGTCGCTGCCGTCCGACACGGCATGGGTCGTCCAGCCGAAGAAGCCGGTGACGTGATCGCCCGGCGCGTAGCCGGCGTGCCGCGAGGCGACCACGACACCAACGGCCCCGCCGATCATCGGACCGCCGACCTCCACCGCCGGGGCATAGGGCGTGGGCGCCTCCATGAGGGCGCGCATGTAGGGGTCCAGCGACAGCCAGAGCACGCGCACGAGGAACTGGCCCTCGGCCGGCTCCGGCACGGGATGCTCCACCAAGCGGAAGTTGTCGGGTGTCGGACTGCCCGAGGGGCGCGCCGTCAGGATGATGGACTGGGCCGTTTCGGTCATGCGATCGCTCCCGCCTGGTCGGACGGCATCGGCCGTATCCGCCCCGGTCCGGGATGGGGGGCCGCCGTCGCGCACAGCTATGCCTGAACGCCCCGCGAGATCAATTGCCGCCCGCGCCGGTGCCGGCACCGCGTTGTTCCGACCGGTGACCCGAAGCCCTGCCAGACGGACGCCGTTGCGGTATCGGGGGCCACCCGGCAGCTCTGGCCTGCTCGCGCAGGCTTGCATGACGGATGATGTCAGGCTGCCGGAGGGGCGCCGTGCAGGCGGTTCGGCGTCTCCACTTCGATGCCGGTAGGGATTTACCTGTTCATAAGCCGTCAGGCGCAAGAGTGCGGTCGGGTGCTGGAGATGGGGACGTCCGTGCTGCGCTTTCTGAGGATCATTCTTGGCCTCGCCCTGGCACTGGCGGCCGGCTGGACGCTGATGCCGCATCTGGTGGGCGTGGTCGGCACGTCGGGGGTGGTCAACGCGCCGCTGGTGACGCTGCGCAGCCCGGTCGACGGCCATGTCACCCGCGCCTCGCGCGCGCCAGGCACGCCCCTGCGCGCGGGCGAAGGGATCGTTGTGGTCGAGGGCGCGCGCACCGCCCGCGACGCGCTGGACGAAGCGGAGTTGCGCGAGCGCGGACTGGAAAGCGAACGCGCCGCCCTCGCCGATCAGGTCGATGCGCTGCGGGCGCAGATGCAGGATCTGCGCGCGCGGGGCGCGCAGCACCGCAACCTTGTGACCGACTGGCTGGAGCAGCGCGAGGCCGCCGCGAGGGCCTCGGCCGAGGCCCTGGAAGCCCGTCTGGCGGCCGTCGAGGCGGCGCTGGAGCGCGCCGATCGGCTGGCAGAGACGGGTGCGCTCAGCCTCACACGTCGCGACGACCTGGCCCATGATCGCGCGGCGCTCGCGGCGGAATGGCGCGCGGCCCTCGCCACCGCCGACAGCCTCGCGCAGGAGCGCCGGGCCGCACGGGCGGGGCTGGCGCTCGACCAGGGCGCGGGCGAAGGGCTCTATATCCGGCAGGCGCTGGATGCCCGCGCGCTGCAGATTGCCGAGCTGGAGGGCCGGATGGCCCGCATCGCCCGCGACCTCGAGGCCGCGCGCATTCGCACCGGACAGGCGCGCGCGACGCTGCAGCGACAGACGCGCTTCGCCCCAACTGCGCCGGCGGCGGGAGCGATCTGGGCCGACAGTCCGGCTGTGGGCACCGCAGTGATCACGGGCGATGCAGTGGCGCAGGTGCTCGACTGCGGTCAGCGCTTCCTCGAGGTGACGGTGCCGGAGCGGCATTTCGGCCGGCTCGAAGTGGGCACCCCGGCCTCGGTTCGGCTGCGCGGAGAGGGCCGATGGCGGCCCACGCAGGTTGTCTCGCTGATGGGGGCAGGCGCGGTGCTCGAGGGGCGCAAGCTGGCCGCGCAGGCGCGCAACCTCGGCTCCGGCGAACTGCGGGTGCTGCTCGACCACCCCGACCCGGGCGCCGAGCCCGCCCGGTTCTGCGACGTTGGCCGCAGTGTCGAGGTGCGTTTCCACGCCCCGACTCCGGCGACCGAAGCCTGGGCATGGGTGACCGGATCGGCCTCCTGGCAGTCTCTGATGCGGCTGGCGCGCGAGCTGTTGCGCCCGGAGGAGCCGCAGGACGCGGCCGAGACACTGCAGGATCATGCCCCGGGCGGCGCGGCGGGAGCGGTCCCGCCGCCGGGCGGGCTCCCGGAGGCTGTCGCGCCACTGGTGCCCGGCCTGGCTTCGGGGCGCGCAGATCCTGCGCTGCGGGTGGACGGTGGCGGCGCCCTGGCCCATGGCCTCTGATCTCGTCGCGGCGCTGGCGCCGCTGATGGCAATTGCCGCCCTGTGGTGCCTGGTGCCGCAGGGCTGGCGCGGACGGGTCTGGCTCCATGCGCTGATGGCACTGGTGCTGGTGGCGCTGCTGCTGCGCTATCTGTGGTGGCGCCTCACGGTGACGACCGATGGCGCCAGCCTTGCCACGGCCGAGGGGGTCTTCGTCTGGGGGCTCCTCATCGTCGAAACGCTCGCCTGGATCGATGCGCTCATCCTGATCGCGCTGTTGCTGCGCCGGCGCGACCGCAACGCCGATGCCGACACCCATGAAGCCCGGCTTGGCGCCATGGATCCCGCGGAGCTGCCGGTGGTTGACGTCTTCATCGCCACCTACAACGAGGGGCTCGAGGTTCTGGAAAAGACCCTCGTCGGCGCGACGCGGCTGGACTGGCCGGCCGACAGGCTGAGGGTTCACGTCCTCGACGACGGGCGGCGTGACTGGGTTGGCGATCTGGCGCGTCGCGAAGGCGCGGCCCATGTCACCCGCCCAGACAACGCCCATGCCAAGGCCGGCAACATCAACGCGGCCCTGAAACGCACCTCGGGCGACTTCATCCTGGTCCTGGACGCCGATTTCGTACCGCAGCGCAACATGCTGATGCGGATGATCGGCTTCTTCGAGGACCCGGGCGTGGGCATCGTCCAGGCCCCCCACAGCTTCTTCAACGCCGATCCGGTGCAGGCAGGGCTGAACCTGCGCGATCGCATGCCCGACGATCAGCGCTTCTTCTTCGACGACATCATGCGCGGGCGCGACGGCTGGGGGGTGGCGTTCTGCTGCGGCTCCAACGGCATACTGCGCCGCACCGCGATGGAAGAGATCGGCGGCGGCCTGCCCACCGGCTCGATCACCGAGGACATGCTCCTTACGCTGGCGATGCTGCGCAAGGGCCGTCGCACGGTTTACCTGCACGAGCCGCTGGCGCTGGGGCTGGCGCCAGAGTCTCTGGGCGCGTTCTTCGTGCAACGGGCGCGCTGGGCGCGCGGCGCGCTGCAGATCCTGTTCCTGCGCGACGGACCTCTCGGTGCGGGGCTGAGCCTGGCGCAGCGCATCCTCTTCATGCCGAGCCACTGGATCGTTCAGTCGCTGGCGCAGACGGCGGCCATGGCGACACCGGCCGTCTTCATGCTGACCGGGATGCGCCCCCTGCTCAACGCCACACTGGAGGATGTCCTCTACCTCCAGATCCCTGTCCTGGTGCTGATCCTGCTCCTGCTACGGTGGATGGCGCCGCGCAACTTCTTTCCGCTGGCCGCCACCGTGCTGGGCGTGCTGCAGGCGTTCCGGCTCCTGCCGGTGGTTCTGGGCACGCTCGTCAAGCCGTTCGGGCATGCCTTCAAGGTCACGCCCAAGGGCGCTGACGCCCGGACCGGCCTTGCGCGCGACCTGCCGACCCTGGCGATGGCGACAGGTCTGGCGGCCGCCTCGATCCTCGGGCTTGCGCTGGCCTCCGATCCCGACTGGCATGGCGACGCCCTCACCGGGCTCGTGCCGGTCGTCGTGGGCTGGACGCTGATCAATGTCGCGGTGCTTCTGGTCGTGTCGGTCGTCGCCCTCACCCCGCCCGCCCCCCGCAAGGAAGAGCGGTTCCCCTGGCCAGAGCCCACCCTTATGCGGCTCCGCATACCGGCACCGCATGGCATGGCGGCGGGGACAAAGGCGCCAGGCCACAGCTGCGAGCGGGCCGTGACGGGCAGCGATCTCTCGCTCGGCGGAGCGGCGGTCTGCATGTCTGCCCCGCAGCCTCCGTCCGTCCTGGCCAGGCGCGAGACGGCCGACGCACCCATTGCCGAAGGCGGCGAGGGCTCGCTGCTCGTTCGCGGCGTGGGCTGGGTCGACTGCAAGGTGATCCGCGTCTGGCGTGACCTTCAAGGACGCGAGCGACTGGGCCTGGAGTTCACCTCGATGACGACGGCACGCCGCACCGCGCTGATCGAGAAACTCTACACCCGCGGCGCACGGGCGCGCCGCTGGAATACCAACCCGCTGACACAGAGCTGGTGGATGCTCAGCGGCACCTTCCGGGCTTCCGCGCGCTGAAGCGCGAGATCCAACCCGCCAAGAGGCTCGGTGCGTCCGCGTCCAGCCGCGCCGCCCAAGCCTGCAGGAAGCCGCCCGCGAACACGCCGGGCAGGCAAGGCACCAACAGCAGCGGATCAAGGCTGGGCGCGGTGGGCGCCTCGGTGGACGGCGCCGCGGATTGGCTGGGCCTGCCGCCGCACATATCCGGCATGGCGGCAGGGACCATGGATTTCAGCCGTCCGCCCACTCGAACCAAGACGCCCGCGTGCGCGAGGCCGCTGGGATCGCCACCCGACAGAACGTTCCGTCATGGGGGACCGCTGTGAGCCCTGAGCGGACGTTCGTCACGAGCGTCCCCGCCTGATCACCGTGCGAGCGGCGCGACGTACGGCCCTTTGCTGACCCTCACCCGACATTCTCCAGCCGCGCCGTAGTTTGCATTCCAGCAACTCGTGCGTCCTGCGGCATTCGACCGCGACGCAACCAAGCCGCCGAGGACACAAGCCTGGGCAAGACCTTGCGCAACAGAAATACTTGCTCGGGAAAGGTCGACTATGGCATACAGCACTAGAAGGGGCCAACGTAATAGCCCGTAAGCTGAAGATATTAGGATGACAAGAGCAAATGATCAAGCCAAACTTCTTTCTCATTGGCGCCTCGAAGGCCGGAACGACATCCTTGGCACAGGCTTTGGGAGAACACCCCTCAATATTTGTTACAGACCCCAAGGAGCCGAACTTCTTTAACAGGTTTGATGACTCCGGAGAAATCGATTCCGAAAGCTTGAGACATTACTTGCAGCTTTACAAAGCCGTGGGAAGCGAGTCCGCTATAGGGGAGGCCTCGGTGAGCTACCTGCCGTCGAAAAAGGCGGCGCAACATATCTATACTTTCAACCCCAAGTCCAAAATTCTGATTTCGTTGCGCAACCCCGTTCAGCGGATCCGCTCGCTGTATGAGATGTACGTCAGACATGGTCTTGATCAATCTTTCGATTACGCAACAAGAACAGACCCGTGGTTAGCGCGACAGTGCTTCTACTACGAGCCTAGGGCTATCGCATTTGGATTTTGCACGGCCGATGAAGTGAACACATGGCGAACACGACGTGCTCTCTCGTCGCGCTCGAGGCTCCATTAGGCGCACAAAGCAACTCAGGTCGACGTGACA
>PUNI01000247.1 GCA_003551745.1 Paracoccaceae bacterium
ACCCGGGGCCGGCGAAAGGGAAGCCGTGGACAGAGCAGGGGCGGGCCGTTGTGGCCCGCCCCTTCCACACGCACTCAGGCAGTGCCTATTCGGCCGGCACCGCCGCCGCGGGCCGCGGCGCGCCGAAGTGGCGACGGTTGAGGTGCAGCACCAGCCAGATCATCGCGGCCTGCGCAGTCAGCGCCACCGCCGTGATGGCCCAGAAGACGGGGCCGAACTTCTCCACCAGCCCGGCCGCGACCAGACCCTGGTTGAGCCAGAAGTGGATCATCACCGCGAAGCCGACGCCGGGGCAGACCAGCGCATAGGCGCCGGGCGAGTTCTCGCGGCCGAAGAGGAAGCGCGCGGCATAGCCGAGGCGGGCCAGCATGAAGAGGCCGAAGATCCCGAACAGAACCTGCACGGAGAGAAGCCTGGTCAGCCAGGCCAGCGTTTCGCCGGCGACATGGCCGGTGGCGAAATGCACGTCCATCCCGTGGCTCTGGCGCAGCGAGAGGATGCCGAGGACGGTGACGAGCGGGATCACGATCATCAGCGTCGGCGCGGTCTCGATGCTGGCGCCGTTCTCCATCATCGCGCGGATGCCGAGAATCAGGGCAATGGCCGCGATCAGCCCGGCGGTGACGAGGAAGAAGGTGGAAAGCACCAGCGCGACACCGGCGGTGGCGGGATTGGTGCTGAGCGCTGCGGGCGCGGCCATGCCGACGCCCACCATGGCGAAGGCGAAGGCGGGCAGGATCTGGCCGAAGGAATTGTTGGCCGCGCAGTTGAAGCCGCCCTTCACCAGCACCCGGCCGAGGAACTGGCCCATGATCCGGAAGGCCAGCACCCCGATCGCGGCGAAGGCGATCATGGCGAGCGGGAAGAGGTATTCGACGACACTCCAAAGCCCCGGCACGAACACAAGGCCCAGCACGAAGCCCACGTTCACCGTCATCGCCAGCGCCAACGGCAGCGCCATCAGCTGCGTCTCGGCATTGGTGCTGCGGAGCTTCTCGTAACCCTCGCCGCGCTTCCAGGCAGACAGGGTGCGGAGGTTCCAGATCAGGAGGCGTATGCTGAGGAACGCAAAGGCAGCGATGCCGGTCATCGCGGCGGCGATCATGCCCCGCATCAGCGCCCCGCCACTGGCGAAGGCGGCGGCGATGTCCTCGAAGACGGGCACCGGCTGGCCCGGGTGGGGCACCCAGAACATCAGCCACATGAAGAAGGTCACCGCCAGCCCCCCGGCGCCGAGCGCGGCGAGGAAGTATTGCGGCGAATAGCTGTTGGCGGGACGGGCGGGCGTGGGCATCGGACGCTCCTTTCACATTCAAGATTATGCATTCGCATATCTGAATGTGATTTGCCTGTCACCCGACAGGATGTCGCACCCGGCTCGGCGTCAGTCGGGCGGACGGCCGGCTCCGAAGGCGAGGCGCAGCAGACCGAAGGCGATCGCCGAGAGCACCGCGAAGGCGATGACGGCGTTGAGCGTCTGCGCCTCCATCCAGGCCGCCGGGCCGATGCCCGACCAGATCAGCGCACCGGTCGCGATCGCCCCGAGGCTCATGCCGAGAAACCAGAAACCGCGAAAGGCGACCTCCATGATCGCGATCACGATGCCGGCCGCGATCCACAGCCACCATGTGTCCATCACCGGCTCGACCATCTGCTTGCCCTTTCTACCGCCGCGGCCCACATCTAGCGGGCTCCGGCGACCCTTGGCAACGCGCCGGAGGCCCGCACCGCCGCAGGAGGGAGTGATGGCTGCGCTCTGCCGCGACTGCCTCGCCCGCATCGAGGCCGGACCGCGATGCCCGGCCTGCCGCAGCCCGCGCGTGCTTGCGCATCCCGAACTCGACAGCCTCGCGATCGCCCATGTCGATTGCGACGCCTTCTATGCCAGTGTCGAGAAGCGCGATGCACCGGAACTGCGCGACCGGCCAGTGATCGTGGGCGGCGGGCGCCGGGGGGTGGTGTCGGCGGCCTGCTACATCGCGCGGATCCACGGCGTGCGCTCGGCGATGCCGATGTTCAAGGCGCTCAAGCTCTGCCCCGGGGCGGTGGTCGTCCGCCCGCGCCATGACCATTACGCCGCCGTCAGCCGCGAGATCCGCGCCCTGATGGCGGCGCTGACCCCGGCGGTGGAGCCGCTCTCGCTCGACGAGGCGTTCCTCGATCTGTCCGGCACGGCGCGGCTGCACGGAGCGACGCCGGCGGCGCTGCTGGCGGGGCTCGTGCGGCGGATCGAGGCCGAGGTCGGGGTGACGGCCTCGGTTGGCCTCTCCCACAACAAGTTCCTCGCAAAGATCGCCTCGGACCTCGACAAGCCGCGCGGCTTCTCGGTGATCGGCCGGGCCGAGACGCAGGCGTTCCTGCGCCGGCAGCCCGTAGGCGTGATCTGGGGCGTGGGCGGGGCGGCGCAGGCCGCGCTGGAGGCCGCCGGGATCCGCCGCATCGAGGACCTGCTGCGCTGGGATCAGGCGGCGCTGGTGGCGCGGTTCGGCAGCCAGGGCGCGCGGCTGTGGCGGCTGGCGCGCGGCGAGGACGCGCGCGCCGTCTCGGCCGACGCTCCGGTCAAGTCGATCTCAAACGAGACCACCTTCGGCGAGGACATCGCCGCCCCGGATCTGCTGGAGGGGCATCTGTGGCGCCTTGCCGAGAAGGTGGCCGACCGCGCCAAGGCGAGGGGGCTGGCCGGCCGGGTGGTGACGCTGAAACTGAAGCGGGCCGATTTCCGCCTCGTCACCCGGCGCCAGAGCCTGCGCGAACCGAGCCAGCTCGCCGAGGTGATCTGGCGCGCCGCGCAGGGCCTGTTCGCCCACGAGGCCGGAAAAGGGCCCTGGCGGCTGGCCGGCGTCGGGCTGTCGGAGCTGACGCCGGCATCCGCGGCGGATCTGACCGGCGATCTGCTGGATCCGGCAGCGGCGCGGCGCGCGGCGGCCGAGCGCGCGACCGATGCGATCCGTGCCCGCTTCGGCACGGGCGCGATCCTGAAGGGCCGGGCCCTGCGCTGACGATCCGCCCCGGTGCGGGCCGCTACTCGGCCGCCAGCGGCAGTTCCGCCGGGCCACCCGCGCCGATCTCGGCAAGCTCGGCGACGATTCCCGCCATCAGCCGCTGGAAGGCCGCGAAGCCCGCCGCCGGCGCCACGCGTCGCTCGTCCATGTAAAGCCCGCGGTCGAGTTCCACCTGAACCACATGCCAGCCCTGCAGGGGACGGCCGTAATGCTCGGCCACGAAGGCCCCGGCAAAGGGCGTGTTGCGCGCCACGCGAAGCCCCGCGCGCCGGAACGCGGCCTCGATCCGGGCCACCACCGCGTCGCCGGCCGCGGCCCCGAAGCGGTCTCCGAGCACGACCTGCGGACGCGGAGCGCGGCCCCGGGTGCCGGCGTCGATCGCCTCCGTCGGCATCGAGTGCATGTCGATGAGGATGGCCTCGCCGAATCGCGCGCGGGTGTCGCTCATCAGCCCGTGGAGCGCGCCGTGATAGGGCCGCCACGCCGTGGCCAGCCGCATCTCCGCCTCGGCCCGGGAGAGCTTTTCGCGATAGATGGCCCGCCCGTTCGACACCACCCGCGGCACCACGCCGAGACCGGCCGCCAGCCGCGGGCTCAGCGCCGCGCGGTCGATGCCATCGATCAGCGCGGGGTCGAGTTCGTCCTGGCTGCGGTTGAAGTCGACCCATGCACGCGGCGTCCGCGCCGCCAGCAGCGGCGCGCCGTGGCGCGGCGCCGTCTCGATCAGCCGGTCGACGAAGGCATCCTCCGAGGACCGCAGCGCCAGCGGGTCGAGCGCGCTGCGTGCAAGGAAGGCGCGGGTGTAGGCCCGGCCGCTGTGCGGGGTGGCGAAGACCACGCTCGTGCTTTGCGTGGCCGGTTGGTGAATGTCGTAGGCGATCTCTGGCATCCGCACTCCTCGCCTCCACGTTATAGCCCGAATTCGTCGCCCGCCAGCAAGCAATGCGGCGCGGCTGGCCTCTTGAAGACCCCTGCCAAGCCGTGTAACAGCCTGCCAGCCGAGGCGGAGGCGCACCGGCCCGTAAGGGCATGGGCGCTCCGCGCGAGGGCGCGTAGCTCAGCGGTAGAGCACTACGTTGACATCGTAGGGGTCACTGGTTCGATCCCAGTCGCGCCCACCATTCGCCGCCCCGCAGGGGCGCATGCAGTCGCCCCGCAGGGGCGCGCTTCGATGCCCCGGCGGGGCGAGGACACCACCGGCGCCTGCGCGCCAAAGACCGAAGGACAGGACGATGAAGGTCCGCAATTCGCTCCGGTCCCTGAAGCAGCGCCATCGCGATTGCCGCGTGGTGCGCCGCAAGGGCCGCGTGTATGTGATCAACAAGACGCAGCGGAAGTTCAAGGCCCGCCAGGGCTGATCCCGCCTGCGCATGCGACCGGGCCGCCGGAGAGTTCCGGCGGCCCGGTCGCATGCGCGCTCATCGCGGCTGCGGGCGGAACGGGCTGCCAAGGCCGATGAGGCGCGTCAGCGCCTCGCCCGCATGGCGTCCGTCCGGGAACTCTGCCAGATAGGCCATGTAGGCGGCCGGCGTGTCCTGCCGGCGCGCAACCGCCCAGGCGATCTGCTCGGGGGTGTTCGGGGTCTGCTGCGCCGTCAGCCGCTCGATTCTGCGCTGCGCCTCATCGGCATGGCGGCCCCGGGGCCAGTCGCGCAGATACAGCTGATACGCACCGATCGTGTCGGCGCTCCGCGCCCTGTCCCAGGCCACGCGCTCGCTGTCGGCGCCATCGATCTGGTCGATCCGTCGCTGGGCATCGGCCGCATGGCGCCCCCTTGGCCAGTCCCGCAGATATCCGCGATAGGCCGCTGCGGTGTCGGTACGCCGCGCCCGTTGCCAGGCGGCGTCGTCGGCCTGGGCAGTGCGGTCAGCCTCCAGCGCGGCCAGCTGGTTGCGCGCCCGGCTCGCGAAGAGCCCGTTGGGATAGCGGGCGAGATAGGCGCGCAGCCCGTCCTCGCTGCCGTTGGCGCCGGTCCGCTGCCAGTAGGCGCGGTCCTCGGCCTCGCGGGCCGCACGCGCACGGTCGGCATCGGCCTGCAGCGCCGCCACCTGACCGGGCGCGAGAAAGCCGGTGGCCTCGTAGCCGGCGCTGCGCTGCCAGGCGGCGATGGCGCCCCGGGTGCCGGGACCGAATATGCCGTCGATCCCGCGGGTGTTGTAGCCGAGGTCGGTCAACGCGCGCTGTACGTTGCGGCGGGCGTCGCGGTCGAGGCCCAGCGCCTGCTCGACCTCCTCGGGCGTTGGCGCGGCCGGCGGCGGGGGCGCGGCGGGCGGCGCCAGCGCGGCGCGGGCTGCGCGCGCTTCGGCGGCGTGGCGTCCGTTGGGCCAGGCGGCGAGGAAGGCGTCATAGGCCGCGCTGGTGCCCACGCGTTGCGCGGCCTCCCAGTCGCGCGCCTCGGCCGCCGAGATGGCGTCGAGCGGCGGCGGGACGACCTCCACCTCCGCCTCGCCGGCCGGGATCAGCGCGAGGCCCGGCAGCAGCAGCCCCGCGCCCTCCAGCTCCGGCCTGGCCTCCAGCGCTACGGTGACCGCAACGCCCGGCGCCAGCAGTTCGCCCGCCAGAAGCTCGGCCACCGCCTCGGCCGGACCACGGATGACGGTGATGCCCTGCGGCAGCGGATCGAGCGGGCCGGCACCGGGCTCCCGCCCCGCCCCG
>PUNI01000155.1 GCA_003551745.1 Paracoccaceae bacterium
CCGGTTCCGGCCCGGCCCGGCCCGGCGCGGAGCGGCGTCAGGCGGCGGGGTCGGGGAAGAAGGCCTTGATCGCCGCCACATGGGCCGGGCGCGCGCTGCAGGCGTCGGAGCCGAGTTCCGCGGCCTCCGCCAGCAGCCGCGCGGGCGCCACGATCCGGTCGACCAGCCCCCAGACCAGCGCCTCCTCGGCGTCGGCGCGCAGCCCGGCCATCAGGATCATCTTGGCCCGCGCCGGCCCCACCCGCGCCGCCAGCCGCGCCGGATCGGAGGGCTGCGGCAGGAAGCCGAGCTTCATCACCGGATAGAAGAACCGCGCCCGCGGCACCGCCAGGCGCAGGTCGCAGGCCAGAGCCATGCCGAAGGCGCCGCCCGCGAGCGTGCCATTGAGCGCCGCCACGGTGAGGCAGGGCAGGGCGGCGATGCTGCGCGAGAGGCGCTCCCACAGCGGGCTGGTGGCGAGCCCGGCGCGCGCTTCGGCCAGATCGGCGCCGGCCGAGAACACCTCGCCAGAGCCCGTGAGCACCAGCGCGCGGGCCTCGGCCGCTTTGGCGCGGGCGGCGACATCGGCCAGCTCCTCCAGCATCGCGGCGGTCAGCGCGTTGGCCTTGTCGGGCCGGTCGAGCGTGACCGTCCAAAGCCCGCCCGCCTCGGACGTGCGGATCACGCCGCCAGCCCCAGCCTGCGCCGCAGCGCCTCGTCGCGCAGGCTCACCTCCTGCCCCAGCCAGGGGTTCGCCTCGGCCGTGCACATCCACACCAGCGCCCGCGCCGGCCATTCGGGCGGGATATGCTCCGACCAGTCGAGCTTGCTCACCGGGTTCACCCCGCTGTCCCTGATCGCGCGCTGCATGTCGGTGGCGACCGTGCCGGGCGACAGGCTCAGGATGCGCAGGCCCGCGGCACGGTGCTCCTGATCGGCGACACGGGTCAGCATCAGCGCGCCGGCCTTGGCCGCGCAATAGGCCGACCAGCCCTCCAGCGGGTGTTGCGCCGCGCCCGAGCCCACGGTCAGGATCGTGCCGCCGCCCTGGGCGCGCATCACCGGCAGCGCTGCGCGCATGCCGTGGAACACGCCTTTCAGGTTGACGTCGACCAGACGCCCCCATGCCTCGGGCTCGGCGGCGTCCATCCGCGCGATCGGCTCGATGAGGCCCGCATTGTTGACCAGCACGTCGAGCCGCCCCCAGCGGTCGGTCACCGCCGCCACCGCCGCGGTGACCGCTTCTGGGTCGGCCACGTCGCAGCCGAGGCCCAGCCCGTCGATCTTGGCTGCCAGCGCCGCCACCGCCTCGGCACTGCGCGCGGCCAGCCCCACCCGGGCGCCGGCCTCGGCAAAGGCCCGCGCCGCCGCCGCGCCGATGCCCCGGCTCGCCCCGGTGATCAGCACCGTCCTGCCCGTCAGATCCGCCATCCTGCGCCTCTCCCGTCTGCCCGTCCTGCGGCTGCCACTGCCGGCAAGCTCTAGCCGATGCCCCGGCAGGGCGCCAGCATGGCGCAGGGCCGGGCGCGAAACCGCGCTTGACCTCAGCCTGCGGCACGGGGATCATCTGGTCGCTTCCCCCGATCGGCGGGACAGGAAAGGACGCAGCATGCCACATCTCCGCAGGTCGCGCGGCGCGGTCGCCTTCGCCGCGCTCTTTGCCTTGGCAGCCACCGGCGCGCGGGCCGATCTGACCGCCGAGGATGTCTGGGCCGTCTGGCAGAGCTACGCCGAGGACTCCGGCCAGGTCATGGCCTTCGGCGCCACTGACCGGGACGGTGACACGCTGGCGGTCTCGGACGTGCGCATCACCACCGAGGCCGACGACCTCACCGTTCTGGCGACGATCGACCGGATCGTCTTCACCGAACAGGGGGATGGCACCGTCGCCGTGGCCATGGACGACAGCTATCCGATGCTGATCAGCCTGCCCGAGGGCAGCCTGACCGTGAGCATCAGCCACCCCGGCCTGCGCCTCGTCGTCTCCGAGGCCGAGGACGGGCTGCTGCACAGCCTGAATGCGCCGGAACTCGTCGTCGGTCTCGATGCGGCCGATCTGGACGACATCCCCGCACCCGAGATTCGGCTCAACGCGGTCGGCGTCGCCGGCAGCTACACCATTCCCACCGAGACCGGCGGGCCGGTGACCAGCGATCTCACCATCGCCGCGGTCAATGCCGAGCTGAAGATCGAAGCCGACGGGGATATGGCCGATATCGAGTATGCCGCCACCGGCATGAGGCTCGGCTTCGAAGGCGCGGGCCTCGACCTGCTGCCCGAGGAGGATGATGACGATCTTGGCGCCGCGCTGCGTGCCGGGCTGCGGCTCGGCTTCGACGCCAGCTATGATACCATGCGCTACCGCTTCGAGGTGGAGGAGGACGGCGAGCGCACGGATCTGGCCGGCAACGCCGTCGACGGGCGCACCCGCTTCGTGATGGATGCCGATGAATTCGCCTTCGAAAGCGCCAGTCGCAACGGGGCTCTTACCGTCGTCGGCAGCGAACTGCCGCTGCCCGAGATCACGCTGACGGCGGCGCATCTGGCCTATGGGCTCAGCCTCCCGGTGTCGGCGCGGCCCGAGCCGCAGGAGATGTCGGTGGTCCTGCGCGCGGTCGATCTGGTGCTGCCCGACAGCGTCTGGGCGCTGTTCGACCCGACCGAACTGCTGCCGCGCGGGCCGGCGACGGCGGTGCTCGACCTCGGCGGCAGCGTGGTGCTGCCCGCCGATCTCTTCTCGGACGAGACCGCCATGGCCGCGATGATGGGCGGGCCGGCGGCGGCGATTCAGCTGGAGTCGCTCACACTGTCCGAGCTGTTGGTGCGCTTCGGCGGCGCCGCGCTCACCGGAGTCGGTGCCTTCACCTTCGACAACACCGACCTGACGACCTTCCCGGGCATGCCACGGCCGACCGGCACGCTGGATCTTTCCCTGCGTGGTGGCACCACGCTGCTCGAAGCGCTGGTGGCGATGGGCGTCCTGCCCGAGGATCAGGCGATGGGCGCGCGGATGATGCTGGCGCTCTTCACCCGGCCCGGCGAGGGGCCGGACGAGCTCTTGAGCACCCTCGAGGTGCGCGAGGACGGAGCGGTGTTCGCCAACGGCATGCGCCTGCAATAGCGCCTTGCGCCTGGGGAGCGCCGCGCGGCGCGCGACCCCCGCCTCCCTTGCGCCCCCGCCCGGCGCGCCCTAGGTGCGCGGCAGCCCTGAGGGGCGGCCGTGCAGCAGGGAGCCCCGGATGACCGACAGCCTCGAACCTCTCACCCGGGCGCTGCTCGAGGCAGCGCGCGCCGCCGGCGCCGACGCCGCCGATGCGATGGCGATCGAGTCCGCCTCGGTCGCCATTGACGTGCGCGCCGGGCAGCTGGAACAGGCCGAGCGTGCCGAGGGGCTGGAGGTGGGGCTGCGCGTGCTGGTCGGCCGGCGTCAGGCCTGCGTCTCGGCCTCCGACACCAGCGCCGGCACGCTGGCCGAGATGGCGGCGCGCGCCGTCGCCATGGCCTGCGAGGCGCCCGAGGATCCCCATGCCGGCCTGGCCGATCCGGCTCAGATTGCCCGCGACTGGGACGTGGCCGCACTGGAACTCGACGATCCTGCCCCGGCGCCCGAGCCGGCCGCGCTGGAAGAGGCCGCCCGCGCCGCCGAGGCCGCGGCCCTCGCCGTGGCCGGGGTCAGCATGGTCGAGCAGGCATCGGCCGGATGGGGGCGGCGGCGGCTGCACCTGGCGGCGAGCAACGGCTTTTCCGGCGGCTACGCCCGCAGCGGGCACAGCCTGTCCTGCGTGGCGATCACCGGCACGGGAACCGGGATGGAGCGTGACTGGTGCGCCGAAAGCCGGATCTTCGGCGCCGATCTGCCCGGCCCCGAGGAGATCGGCCGGCGCGCCGGCGAACGCGCCGCCGCCCGCGCGGGCGCCCGCAAGCCGCCGACCGGGGCCTATCCGGTGCTTTTCGACGAGCGCGTGGCGGCCTCGCTCCTCGGCCATCTGGTTGGCGCGGTGAACGGCACGGCGGTGGCGCGCGGCGCGTCGTGGCTGCGCCACGCGATGGGCGAGGCCGTGCTGCCCGCGGGCCTCGACCTGATCGAGGAGCCGCTGGCGCCCCGGCTTTCCGGCGCCCGCCCGTTCGACGCCGAGGGCCTGCCGGTCGCCACGCGCCCCATCGTCGAGGGCGGCACGCTGCGCCGCTGGGTGCTCGACCTAGCCACCGCCCGCAAGCTGGGGCTGGAGAGCACCGCAAACGCCACCCGTGGCCTCGCCGCCCCGCCCAGCCCCGGCACCTCGAACCTTCGGCTCACCGAGGGCCGGCACAGCCGCGACGCGCTTCTGCGCGAGATGGGCACCGGGCTTCTGGTCACCTCGCTGATCGGCAGTTCGGTCAACCCCACCACGGGCGACTATTCCCGCGGCGCCGCCGGTTTCTGGGTCGAGAACGGCGAGATCACCCGGCCGGTGAATGAATGCACGATCGCCGGCAGCCTGCGCGACATGCTGTTGGGCATCGTTCCCGCCAATGACGCCCGCCCGCACCGCTCCGTGCGGGTGCCCAGCCTGCTGGTGGAGGGGCTCACCCTTGCCGGCGCCTGAGGCGAAAGATCATTCCGGCGATCTCGCGTTGCTGAGCGAAGCCGCCCGCGCCGCCGGCGAGATCGCCCGGCGCCATCACGGACAGGCGCCGGCGACCTGGCAGAAGGGCGCCGGCCAGGGCCCGGTCACCGAGGCCGACATCGAGATCGACCTGATGCTGCGCGACCGGCTGCTGGCGGCACGGCCCGGCTTCGGCTGGCTCAGCGAGGAGACGCCCGACGATCCGGCGCGGCTGGTGGCCGATTCGGTGTTCATCGTCGATCCGATCGACGGCACCCGTGCCTTCATCGAGGGCGGCAAGGGCTTCGCCCATGCGCTGGCGATCGCCCGGCACGGGCGGGTGACCGCCGCGGTGGTGCATCTGCCGCTGCTCGATCTCACCTATACCGCGCGCGCGGGCCAGGGCGCCTTCGTCAACGACCGCCCGCTGGTGACACCGCCGCGCAAGGGGCTGGTCGGCGCCCGGGTGCTGGCCAGTTCCGGCCAGCTCGATCCGCAGCTCTGGCCCGGCGGGCTGCCGCTGATGGAGCGGCACTTCCGCCCCTCGCTCGCCTGGCGGCTCTGCTTGGTGGCCGAGGGGGCCTTCCACGGCACGGTAACGCTGCGCGAGACCTGGGACTGGGACACCGCTGCGGCCACGCTGATCGCCGAGGAGGCCGGCGCGCGGGTTTCCGACCGCTTCGGTGCGCCGCTCGCCTACAACACGCCCAGCCCGAAGAGCGCCGGCCTCATCGCGGGCCCCGCGGGCGTCCACAGCGCCTTCCTGGAAAGCCTCGCCGGCCCGGGCGCGCCGCGCAAGGCCCGCACCGGCGGGCCTCCGCCGGACTTGACGGGCTGACGGGCTGACGGGCGCTCGGCCCAGGCGCCCGAACCTCACCCGCGCGGGGCGCGGAAAGACCCCAACGCGCGCGGCGTGCGCAACGAGGCCCGGCGCAGCTCGGGCCGTCCGTGGTCCCGCGGTGCCCATCTCGCTCCCTTGACCTCCCCCCGCCAGCCACTACGGTGGCGCCACGCCGGTTTCAGGAGCCCCGCACCATGCCCCAGCGCCTGCATCTCGTCTTCGGCGGCGAGCTGGTGGACCCCCAGC
>PUNI01000327.1 GCA_003551745.1 Paracoccaceae bacterium
CGGGCCTTCCGACGGGCCGATGCCGCCCTCCCCGATCGCCGCGGCTGCGCCGGACGGCCTGCCGAGTGCGGGGGCCGCGGCGAGTTCGGGCTCGGCGAGCAGATCGGGCTCGCCCCGCGCGGCATTGAGAAGCGGACGGACCACGAAGAGCCCGAGGATGAGCGCCACCAGCGCCAGCACCGCGAGCTGGATAAGGGCCATGAGATTGAGGGCGGTGCCGTCGAAGACACCCGTTTCTGCATCCGTGCCGAGGCGCTCCACCGGCTGGAAAGCGAGCGAGCGCACGGTGATCACATCGCCGCGCTCGGCATCATAGCCGACCGCCGCCGCCACCAGTTCGCGCAGGGTCTCAAGCTCTTCCGCACTGCGGGGCTGCCAGACCATGGCGCCGGTCTCGTCCGCCGCTTCGACGCCGTCCACGAGAACGGCCACCGAGAGCCGGCGCACGGCCCCCGGGGCGCGATGCAGTTCCCGCTGGGTCTGCGACATGTCGAAGGACAGCCGCTCGCGGCTCTCGGAGTTCTGCGATTGCGAGCGGCCGGCGCCATCGGCGGCGTCGCCGTCGGGCAGGTTGCTGGCCACCGTCACGCCGGCGTTGCGCGAGTCGGTCGAGCTGCTGGCGCTTTCCTCCACCTCGGACAGCACCGCCACACGGCTTTCCGGATCGACGCGGCGTTCGACGATCGACTCGGATTCGGTGACCGTGTCGATGCTGACCTCGACGACCGATTTTCCCACGCCGACATGCGCGTTCAGAAGCCGCTCGACGGCGCGGCGGAGTTCCTCCTCGCGATCGCCGCCGCTGCCCGGGCGGCTCTGGCCCTCCTCGCCCGAGATCACCGTGCCGGTCGTGCCGTCGATGACCGCCACGTCCTCGGGCCGCATCCCCGAAACCGCCGCGGCCACCAGAAAGCGCAGGGCCCGCGCCTGTGCCGGCGGCAGGCTGCCGGACGCCGCCGTGACCGTCACGGCAGCCGTCGGCGTCACCTCGCGGCGGAACGGCTGGGCGGTGGCATGGGCGATATGCACGCGCGCCGCGCGGATCTGCGGGCTGGCGACGATGGTGCGGGCGAGCTCGCCTTCCTTGGCGCGCCAGTAGGCCGCATCGAACATCTGCGACGTGGTGCCGAAGCCCGACATCCCGTCGAGCAGTTCATAGCCGCGCCCGCTTCCCGAAGGCAGCCCCTCCGCCGCGAGCAGCATCCGGGTCTGGTCGCGGTCGGCGGCGCGCACATAGACCGCGTCGCCGCGCACCTCGTAGGGGATGTTGCGGCTCTCGAGCGCCTGCACCAGTTCCCCCGCCGCCGTGCCCTCGATGCCGGCATAAAGCAGCGCCATCGCCGGCTGCGAGGCGATTCGCGCGAGGCCGAGGACCGCGACGAAGACGAGCACCGTGGCGCCTGCCACGATCAGTTGCCGACGCGTGTTCAGTGCCGTCCAGCCTGACAGTAGCTGCTGCAAGGTATTCTCCCCTCTCACGCCGACCGACGCCGGGCCTTCTGCCCGTCTGCCTAGGGTCTGATTGGCCGATCGCGCTTAATAATCGGTTAGTTGGCTTGGCCCTATACGGTGGCGGTCCTGATGGATCGGAGACCAGCATGGCCGAGATTTCCGCGGAACCCGCCCCACCCCGCCGCCGCAGCCGGAAGCCGCTGCTGCTGGGGCTCGTGATGGCGCTCGCCCTCGGTGGCGGCGGGTTCTTCGCGGCCTATTCGGGGCTGCTTCTTTCCCTGCTGCCCGATCGGTCCACCACATCCGGGCAGGCCGTCGATTCGGAGTTCGTGGCGGTGGAGCCGATGACGATCAGCCTTGGCGCCTCCAGCCAGAGCCGGCATCTGAGATTCGCCGCCGCCCTGGAGGTGCCGCGCCGCGAGCAGGCCGAGGTCGTGCGGTTGATGCCGCGCATCCGCGACGTGCTCAACGGCTATCTGCGCGCGGTCGATCCGCAGGAGTTCGACCAGCCCGGCGCGCTCGTGCGCATCCGTGCCCAGATGCTGCGGCGGGTGCAGATCGTCACGGGCGAGGGCCGCGTGCGCGATCTGCTCGTCACCGAATTCGTGCTGAACTGAAGGAGCCGCTCATGGATCTGATTGCCGATATGCTTCTGCTCGCCGGCGCCCTCGGCGCGGCGGCCTACTGCTTCGTGCTGTCGCGGCGGCTGCGTCGCCTGACCGGCCTGGAAGGCGGGCTGGGCGGGGCGATCGCGGTGCTGTCGGCACAGGTCGACGAACTGACGCGCGCCCTCGCGCGCGCCGAGACGGCGGCGAAGGAGTCGGCCGGGTCGCTCGACGCGCGCACCCAGCGGGCGGAGGACGCGGTCAAGCGGATGGAGCTTCTGCTCGCCTCGCTGCACGATCTGCCTGATCCCGGGCAGGCCCAGACGCAGATCCGCGTGCTGCGTCGGCGCGGCCGGCGTCTGGCGGAGGCCGAGGCGTGAGCACGGCTGCGCGTCCAAGGTCAGGCCGTGCGCCCCGTCGCCGCGTGCGCGGAACCCTGGCGCTCCTGGCGGCGATGATGCTCGCCTCGGGCGCCGTGCGTCTCGGCACCGGCATGGGGGAAGCGCTGGCACGTGAGCTGCCGCCGGAGGCTCCGGCACCGGTTGCGGAACCAGCGCCCGACATCGGGCCGCTGCTGGCGGCGCTGGAGGCCCGCGAGACGCGGCTGGTCGCTCGCGAGGAGGCGCTGGAGGAGCGTCTTCAGGCCCTGAAGGTGGCCGAGGGTGAACTCGAACGGCAACTGGCGGAGGTCGTCGCGGCCGAGGAACGCCTCGCAGCCACGCTTGCGCGCGCCGACCAGGCCGCCGAGCGGGATCTCGTCCAGCTGACCGCGATCTACGAGGCGATGAAGCCCGCCGACACGGCCGCGCTCTTCGAGGAGATGGACCCGGTGTTCGCCGCCGGCTTTCTGGCCCGCATGCCCCCGCAGGTCGCCGCGGCCGTCCTTGCCGGGCTGAGCCCGCCGGCAGCCTATTCCGTCAGCGTGATCCTCGCCGGCCGGCATGCCGGTGTCCCTACCCAGTGACGGTGTTCGAAATCGAAGGGAGCCGCCCATGATCGGGATTGTCGGTGTCGTCGTCGTCTTGGTGATGGTGTTCGGCGGCTACATGGCGGCCGGCGGCAGTCTCGGCATCATCCTCGCCGCCCTGCCCTACGAGCTTGCGATGATCGGCGGCGCCGCCGTCGGCGCTTTCCTGATCGCCAACGAGAAAAGCGTGATCCGCCGCACCATGGGCGATATCGGCAAGGTATTCCGTGGCGTCCACTGGAAGCCGCAGGATTATCGCGACCTGCTCTGTCTTCTCTTCGAGCTGATCCGCCTCGCCCGGTCCAACGCCGTCGCGCTGGAGCAGCATATCGAAAACCCCGCCGATTCGGCCATCTTCGCGCGCTATCCCAAGATCCTCAAGGATCACGAGGCCGTCGAACTCATCTGCGACACGTTGCGCGCCGCCTCGATGAACTACGATGATCCCCACCAGGTGGAGGAAGTGCTGGAAAAGCGCATGGAGGCAAATCTCCACCACGCCATGCACACCAGCCACTCGCTGCAGACGGTGGCCGACGCGCTGCCCGCGCTGGGCATCATCGCCGCCGTCCTCGGCGTCATCAAGACCATGGGCTCGATCGACCAGCCCCCGGAAATCCTCGGCAGGATGATCGGCGGCGCCCTCGTCGGCACCTTTCTCGGGGTGTTCCTGTCCTACGGCTTCGTCGGCCCGTTCTCGAAACGCCTGGCGAGCATCGCCCAGGAGGATGCCCATTTCTACCAGCTGATCCGCGAGGTGCTGGTCGCCAATCTCTACGCCCATCCCACCAACATCTGCATCGAGGTGGGGCGGCAGAACACGCCGCATGCGGTGCGCCCGAGCTTCGGCGATCTCGAAGAGGCGCTGCGCAACCTGCGCCAGGACGCGGCATGACCGGGGAGCGCGCGCGCCGGCGCCCGGGCGGCCGGCCACTGCGATCGGCCGGCCTCGGCCTCTGCGTCGGGGCCTGCCTGCTGACGCTTGGTGCGGGCGCCGGGCAGGCACAGACGCTATCGGTCCGTTCGGGTGAGCACGCGACATTCACCCGCCTTGTTATCCGACTGCCGGAAGGACAGGACTGGGAACTCGGGCGGACGTCAGACGGCTATGGTCTGCGGCTGCCCGGCAGCGGGGTCGACATGGACGTCTCGCAGGTGTTCGAGCGGGTTCCGCGCACACGGCTCGCGGACATACGCCCGGCCACCGAGGGCTACGACATCGTCATAACCTGTGACTGCCGCGCCACCGGCTTCGAGGACGGAACCGGGCTTCTGGTGGTCGATATCAGGGAAGGCGCGCCCGAGCCCTCGTCGCGCTTCGAACGGCCCCTCGACGGCCGCAGTATCGCCCTGGCGCCGGGGGGGATGACGCCGCCCCCAAGGCCGCAGCCACCGCCCGGCCCGTGGTCGAGCCGTCCGCAATCCCTGCCTCCACAGGCTGCCGCCACCCGGCCCGCGCCTGCGCCACCGGCCGCCACCTACGCGTGGACAAGCCGCTTCGCCCTGGTGGATCCGGCGGCATCGGCGCCGTCGGCCGCAGAGGAAACCCCGCCGCGGCCAGCACCCCAGCAGCCCACTGAACCACCCGACGAGACGTTTCTCTCCGACATGGCGCTCGATCTCCTCGCCCGCCAATTCGCGCGCGCCGCGGCTCAGGGCCTCGTCGCCGGCGGCCTGCTCGACGGGCCCGATGATCTGCAGGAGACCGCGCGCGGCGCGCCCTTGCAGGCCCCGCCCGAGCCGGAAAGCGCGGGAGAGGCGCAGGCCGCCGGGGCCGGCGAGAGCGCGGCGGCGCCCATCCCCGACCCGCTGCGCAACCTTCGCCTCGACGCCGCAACCGCACGCGACCGGCTGTTGCGCGAGGCACTCGGGCCGACCGTCATGGCCGACGGCTCGGCCTGCCTGCCCGACGAGACCTTTGCCGTCGCGGCATGGGGTGACGACCGGCCAGCGGCCACCCAGATCTCCCTGCGCCGGGCCGGGCTGGTGGGCGAATTCGACCAGCCCGACCCGGATGCCGTCGCCAGTCTCGCCCGGCTCTACATCCATCTCGGCTTCGGCGCCGAAGCCCGCGACCTGCTCACGGGGCTGCCCGCCGAGGTGGCCGATGCCGACATCCTGAGGGATCTCGCCCATCTGGTCGACACGCCGGAGCCGCGGCCGGAGGCACGCTTCGCCGGCATGACCGGCTGCGCCGGCGAGGTGGCGCTGTGGGCCGTCCTCGCCACGCCGGGGCTCTCGGCCGAGATGGCGATCGACACCGCAGCCGTCCGGCGGAGCTTTTCCGGTCTGCCGCTGCCCCTGCGGCGCCATCTCGGGCCGGCGCTGGTGCAGCGGTTCCTCGCCATCGGGGACGACGACACCGCGCAGAGCCTGCGGGATGCCATCGGCCGCGCGCCGGGAGACCACGGTCCCGGTCTGGGGGTGATCGACGCGGAACTCGCGATCGCCGCGGCCGAGCCGGCGCGGGCCAGCGCGACGCTGGCCCAGCTCGCCACCGGTAACGCGCCGGGCTCTGCCGAGGCGCTGGCGCTCTTCGTCGAGGCCCAGCTGGACGCAGGCCTGCCGATCGACGCTGCCACCGCCGACAATGTCGTCGCACTGGCCTTCGA
>PUNI01000386.1 GCA_003551745.1 Paracoccaceae bacterium
CTATTTCATCGAGCGCATGATCGAGGTGCTGGCGATGAAGCTCGGCATGGATGCCGCCGAGCTGCGGGCGAAGAACTTCATCTGCGCCGACCAGTTTCCCTACACCTCGGCGCTGGGCTGGGAATACGACTCGGGCGACTATCACACCGCCTGGGACAAGGCGCTGAAGGCGGTGGACTACGAGGGCCTGCGCCGGGAACAGGCCGAGCGGCTGGAGGCGTTCAAGCGCGGCGAGACCCGCAAGCTTATGGGCATCGGGCTGAGCTTCTTCACCGAGATCGTCGGCGCCGGGCCGGTGAAGAACTGCGACATCCTCGGGATGGGCATGTTCGACAGCTGCGAGATCCGCATCCACCCCACCGGCAGCGCCATCGCGCGGCTGGGCACCATCAGCCAGGGGCAGGGCCACGCCACCACCTTCGCCCAGATCCTCGCCAGCGAGATCGGCATTTCGGCCGACGACATCACGGTGGAGGAGGGCGATACCGACACCGCGCCCTATGGGCTGGGCACCTACGGCTCGCGCTCGACGCCCGTGGCAGGGGCGGCCACCGCCATGGCGGGCCGCAAGATCCGCGCGAAGGCGCAGATGATCGCCGCCTGGCTGCTGGAGGTGCATGACGACGATCTGGAATGGGATGTGGATCGTTTCGCCGTGAAGGGCGCGCCGGAGCGCTTCAAGACCATGAAGGACATCGCCTATGCCGCCTACAACCAGGCGATCCCGGGGCTGGAGCCGGGGCTGGAGGCGGTCAGCTACTACGACCCGCCCAACATGACCTATCCCTTCGGCGCCTATGTCTGCGTGATGGACATCGACGTCGACACCGGGGTGGCCGACATCCGCCAGTTCTATGCGCTGGACGACTGTGGCACCCGGATCAACCCAATGGTGATCGAGGGGCAGGTGCATGGCGGGCTCACCGAGGCGCTGGCGATCGCGATGGGGCAAGAGATCGCCTATGACGAGATGGGCAACGTCACCACCGGGACGCTGATGGATTTCTTCCTGCCCACCACATGGGAGACGCCGAACTACGTGACCGACCACACCGAGACGCCCTCGCCGCACCACCCGATCGGCGCCAAGGGCGTGGGCGAGAGCCCCAATGTG
Organism: Paracoccaceae bacterium; assembly: GCA_003551745.1. Classification (GTDB taxonomy): domain Bacteria; phylum Pseudomonadota; class Alphaproteobacteria; order Rhodobacterales; family Rhodobacteraceae; genus Rhodobaculum. The sequence goes on from PUNI01000386.1 coordinate 1,115, forward strand.
GGCGGCGTGCCGGCCTTCTCGAATGCGGTGCACGACGCCTTCCGGGCGTTCGGTCTGACCCAGACCCACATGCCGCACGACCACTGGCGCATCTGGCAGACCGCGAACCGGCTCGGCCTGCACGGCTGACGGCAGCGGAAGGCCGGGGAGCGTGCGATGACCTGGAAGGCGCTGCAGGCGGATCTGGCGTCGGCGGGCTATGTGGCCGCCGACGACCTCGCCATGGCGCTGCATCTGGCGCTGTCGCTGGGCCGGCCGCTGCTTCTGGAGGGCGCGGCCGGGGTCGGCAAGACCGAGGTGGCGCGCACGCTGGCCGGGCTGCGCGCGGCGCGGCTGATCCGCCTGCAATGCTATGAGGGGCTCGACGCCGCCCACGCCATCTACGAATGGAACTACCAGCGCCAGCTGCTGGCGATCCGGGCCCGCGCCGAGGCTGGCGAGACCGGCGCAGCGGTGGAGGCGCAGCTCTTCTCGGAGGAGTATCTGCTGGCCCGCCCGCTTCTCGAGGCGTTGCGGCAGGCCGAGCCGCCGGTGCTGCTGATCGACGAGATCGACCGCGCCGACGAGGAGTTCGAGGCCTATCTTCTCGAGATCCTGTCGGAGTTCCAGATCACCGTGCCCGAGCTCGGCACCATCGCGGCGCGGGCACGGCCGATCGTTATCCTAACCTCGAACGGCACCCGCGATCTCTCCGACGCGTTGCGCCGGCGCTGCCTCTATGCCTGGGTGGATTATCCCGACCGGGCGGCGGAGCTGGCGATCCTCGCCGCCCGGCACCCCGAGCTGGAGCCGCAACTGGCGGCGCAGATCGTGGGCTTCGTGCAGGCACTGCGGAAGGAGGGGCTGGAGAAGACGCCTGGCGCTGCCGAGACGCTCGACTTCGCCGCGGCCCTGATCGGGCTTGGCGTGAACGACCTCACCGACGACCCGGCGGCGCTCGAAGCGGCGATGGTCGCCCTGCTCAAGACCCGTGCCGACCGCGAGGCCGTCCCGCCCGAGGTGGTGCAGCGGCTGGCGGGCAGGGCGGCATGAGCGCCGTCACCCGGTTCCCGGCCCGCGCCCATGGTCCGGCCGACCGGCTGGCGGGCTTCATGGCCCATCTGCGCGACAACGGGCTGCGGGTCGGCCCCGGCGAGACGGCGGCGGCGCTGCGGGGCCTGGCCTGCGTGAATGCGACCGATCGCGCCGAGGTGCGGGCCGCGCTGAAGGCGCTCTGCTGCGGCAGCCGCGAGGAGGCAGCCCGCTTCGACGATCTCTTCGCCGCCTACTGGCAGAACCGCGGCCGTGCGCGCCAGCAGGTCGTGGCGACCGGTGCGCCGCGCGCCGGGCAGCGCAGCCCGTTCGGCGGCCCGGGGGAAGCGGCCCCCGGCGCGGGCCGCAGCGACAGGCCCGACGGGGCGGGCGGCGCGGCGCAGCCGGGCGAGGGGCGGCTGATCGCGGCGCGGGCCGAGAACCTCGCCCGGGTCGACCTGCGCGCGCTGGTCACGCCCGAGGACGTGGCCGCCGCTCAGGACGCCGCCGGGCGGCTGGCGCGCGCCCTGCGCGACCGCCGCTCGCGCCGCCGCAAGCCCGCGCCGAGGGGCGCGCGCCCCGACCTCCGGCGGGTGATGCGGGCGGCGCTCGCCACCGGGGGCGAGCCGCTGCGGCTCTTCCACCGGCGCCGCCCCGACCGGCCGGCGCGGCTGGTGGCGATCTGCGATGTCTCGGGCTCGATGGCGCCCTATGCGCGGGTTTTCCTGCCCTTCCTGCGCGGGCTGATGGGCTCGGGCGTCGAGACCGACGCCTATCTGCTGCACACCCGGCTGGTGCGCATCACCGAGGCGCTGGCCGATCCCGACCATCTGCGCGCGGTGAACCGGCTGACGCTGCTGGCCGAGGGCTTCGGTGGTGGCACCCGGCTCGGCGGCGGGCTGGCCGTCTTCAACCGCGGTTATGCCCGTCGGCTGGTCACCGGCCGCAGCGTGGTGATGATCCTGTCCGACGGCTACGACACCGAGGCGCCCGAGCGGCTTGGCGCCGAACTCGCCCGGCTCCGGCGCCGCGGCTGCCGCATCGTCTGGCTGAACCCTCTGAAGGGGTGGAAGGGCTATGCCCCCGTCGCCGCCGGCATGGCGGCGGCACTGCCGCACCTCGATCATTTCGCCGCCGCCAACACGCTTGAAGCGCTGGCCGCGCTGGAACCCGAGTTCCGCAGGCTGTGATGGCCGGCTCCGACATCCTCGATCTGGTCGCGGCCCTGCAGCGCGCAGGCGAGCCCTTCGCGCTGGCGACCGTCGTGCGCACCGTGGCCGCCACCGCGGCGAAGGCGGGCGCCAAGGCGGTGATCCGCGCCGACGGGACCATCTCGGAGGGCTGGATCGGCGGCGGATGTGCGCGCGGCGCGGTGCTGAAGGCCGCGCGCGAGGCGCTGGCCGACGGCGCACCGCGGCTGGTCCAGCTGCGCCCCGGCGATCTGCTGGACGCCCAGGGCGTGGCACCCGGCGCGGGGCGCGACGGCGCAAGTTTCGCCCGCTCGATGTGCCCCAGCCGCGGCAGCATGGACATCTTCATCGAGCCGGTGCTGCCGCGCCCGCTGCTGGCGGTGTTCGGCGCCTCCCCGGTCGGCGAGGCCCTGGCGGCACTGGCCCCGCGCTTCGGCTTCGAGGTCGCCGTGTCCGGCCTCGACGCGGTGCCGGAGCGGCCGGGCGGCGCTGCCCGGCTGCCCCCGGTCCACCGCTTTGCGGTCGTGGCGACGCAGGGGCAGGGCGATGCCGCCGCGCTGCGCGCCGCGCTGGAGAGCGGGGCCGAATACGTCGCCTTCGTCGGCAGCCGCGCCAAGACCGCCGCGCTGCGCGCCCGGCTTATAGACGACGACCTCGCGGCCGCCGCCTTCGAGCGGCTGCGCGCCCCCGCCGGGCTCGACATCGGGGCGATCACGCCCGAGGAGATCGCGCTGTCGATCCTCGCCGAGATGGTCGCGCACCGGCGTCGCGGGCAGCGGCGCCCAGGCTGAGCGTTGCCCGTCCGGCGCCGGGCGTGCTAGCCTCCCACCCGGATCGAGCAGGTGGCAGGTGGCATGGCGGAACGTGCGGTTCTGGCTCCGGTCTGGGGTCTTGTGATGGTGCTGCTGATGGCTCTCTCGGCCCCGGAACCGGCCTACGCGCAGGCGCAGCCCCCGGGCACCCGGCCCCTGACCGCGGCGGAACTCGAGGATCTCTATCTCGGAACGACATGGCACTGGGAACAGGGGGCCGCGCATTTCTTCGACGCGGATCGCGGCTTCATCGCCTGGTCTGCCGAGGACAGCGGGCTGAGCCATGCCGAGGGCCGCGTCGAACTGACCGATCAGGGCGCCCTGTGCATGTTAGGCCGCTGGACCGGGCTCGATTATCCGAGCCTGCAGCGCTATGCGGCCTCGGTGCGCAGCTGCTTTCGCCATGTGACAGATGGCGAGACGGTATTCCAGCGCCCGGCCCTGGGCGGGCCGTGGGTCGCCTTCGACGGGCCGGGTGCGGAGACGCAGGCGCTGCGGCCCTCCGACGGGGCCGAGGTGGCCGCGCGGATCGCCGCCATCGAGGAGACGCTGGAGCTGCTGCGGGGCGCCCAGCCGGTGCCGGCCTGGGTGCTGCTGGAGATCTACGGCGACCGGACCTGGCTGTGGGAGAGCGGCGGGGCGTGGCTCTCGGCCCCGGATCGCAGCTTCCGCGCCTACAGCGACGATGCCGACGGCCTCGCCATCGGCGAGGGGCGGTTTCAGCTCACCGATGACGGACGGCTCTGCCTCGACGGCGACTGGACGGGCATCGATCTGGCGACGGGCGAGCGCTATGCGACCCCGGCGCGGCGCTGCTTCCGCCATCTGCAGGCCGGCGGGCAGATCCTGCGCGCCCCGGTGGGCGGCGCCGACTGGGAACTGCTGGGCCCGCGGGGCGATCTTGCGGCGATCCCCGACCTGATCGCAGAGGACCGCGTCTCGGCCCGCGTCGAGGAGCTGCGCCAGAGGCTGGCGCCATAGGGCGCCCTCCGGCCCTATCCGCGCATCCGGCTGCCGTCGGCGTCCCACAGCGGGCGGGCGAGCAGCCGGGCCGGGCGCCGCGCGCCCAGGATTTCGATCTCGACGGCGAGACCATCTTCCTGCGCGCGCTCGTCGGGCAAGAACCCCAGCGCCATCGAGGTGCCGGTCCAGTGCGCGAAGCCGCCCGAGGTGCAGAAGCCCTGCACCGTGTCGTCGAGCCAGATCGGCTCCCAGGCGACCACATCGGCGTCCTCGGCCTCGACCGCGAAGGCGCAGAGCCGGCGGGCGGGCGTGCGCGCGGCCTCGGCGGCGGCCTTGCCGATGAACCCGGGCTTCGACCACTGGATGAAACGGTCAAGCCCGGTCTCGGCGGGCGTGTAGTCGGGGCCGTATTCGCGCCCCCAGGCGCCGAAGAACCGGTCGAGCCTGAGCGACATCATCGCCCGCATCCCGAACGGGCGCAGGCCCATTGTCTGGCCCGCCTCCCACAGCACCTGCCAGAGATGGCGCTGGCTCA
>PUNI01000520.1 GCA_003551745.1 Paracoccaceae bacterium
CCACCGGCCTGGTCAGTCTCCCGCGTCGAGCGCGTGCTCGCGCAGCACCTCGATCGGAACCACGTCGAGCGCGCGGGCGTGGGTCGCGCGCAGGCGGAGGCGCGGGGCCACGCCTTCGTCATGGGCCTGCAGGAAGCGCCCGGCGCAGACGCACCACTGGTCGCCGGGCTTCAGCCCTGGAAAGGAATACTCGGGAACCGGCGTGGAGAGATCGTTGCCGACATATTTGGAATAGGCCAGGAACTCGGCCGTCATCACCGCGCAGACGGTGTGGCTGCCGCGATCCTCGGCGCAGGTGTCGCAGGCGCCATTGCGGAAGAAGCCGGTCAGCGGGTCACGCGAGCAGGGCTCCAGCGGCTCGCCCAGCACATTGACGGATGCCTCGACCTTGATCGCCATGGTTCAACTCCCGGCCAGCGACTTGTGGCTGCCGTCACAGAGCGGGGCGCTGCCCGTCTGCTTGCAACCGCAGAACCACACGCGGCGGCTTTCCGGCGCCTGCCATTTCATCGGCTCGAATCCGCTGCCCTTATGGCTGCCGTCGCAGAAGGGCTGCCTCGCCGAGCGCCCGCAGACGCACCAGAAATAGCTGCGCCCCGCTTCGACCTCGACGGGGAAGGGCGCGGTCTGCGCCACCACGGGTCTCGCCTCGGACATGGCCGTCTCCCTGCTTGCCATTCTCCCCAACCTAGCGCCCGCCCGCCGCCGCGGCCAGAGGGGCGGCCGGCGGGCGCCAGCGCAGCCAGCGGCCGTGGAAATCTGCGCGGCCGAGGCTCTGGCGCTCCCCACCCGGCCACAGCGTCAGATGCAGCGCCGCGCCGTTGCGGGTGCCGTCTGCCTCCATTTCCAGATGCGCGAGCGGTGCCTGCGGCGTGGCGCGGGCCCCGGCCCGGGCCAGAAGCGCCGCGCCCCGGGCCCGCGCCGCTTCCGGCAGATACTGCCAGAAGACGGTGTGATAGATGAGGTGCACCGCCCCGGGCCGCGGGGTTGCGAGCCGCTCCCCCAGCCAGTCGATGGCGTCACCCCGCGCCACCGGCGGGCGCAGCCGGGCAGCGGCGTCGAGCGCGGCCGAGAGCCGGGCGAGGCGCGCGCTCTGATCGGCCCAGACATAGGCCGTCAGCGCGGTGCGGTCGGCCACCGGATCGCGCGGGTGCAGATCGACGCCGGCGCGCGCGATCACGCTAAGGCGGCCGGCGGGCGGGAGCGGCCCGTCCCACGCCGGGCGCAGCACCACCGGCGCTCCGGCTGGCCCCAGCCCCACCCCCGCCACTTCGAGGCGCCAGTGGTCGAACAGCAGATTCAGCCCCGCCGATGCGCCCAGCTCCGACAGAACCAGCGGCAGCTTCACCTCGGCGGCAAGCCAGTGCGCCGCGACGATCAGGGCGGCCGACCGGGCCACCTCATTGGTTTGCGGCGCACGGTTCAGCCAGTCGAGCAGGAAATCGCCATGCCGGTCGAGCGCCGCCGCCACCGCCGCCCACAGCGCCGCGTCAGCGGTTGCCTGTCCGCCCCAGACCGCGGCGAGCCCGGCATCCCGGCCTTCGATCACCAGCGCATTGAGACCCGCCGCAAGCCGTAGCGGCACCGCATCGCCGCGCGCGCTCATGTCGCCGGGCCAGGCATGGAGCCGCGCCCCCACCGCGCCATCGGGGCCGAGACGCTCGGCAAGCAGGCCTAGCAACCGCGCCATGAAGGGCGATCCGAGCGCGTCAGAGGACGCTGCCTGTGCGCGGAAGGCGCCGGCGACGCTCACCGGAAACGGTCGATCAGGCGCTGCAGCAGCCCGCGCGGATCGTTGTCAGGGGGCGCGGATGGAGGCACAGACGGGGGCAGAGACGGGGGCACCGACCCGGGCGGAGCCGGCGCGGGCTCCGGCGCCCTGCCCTTCGCCGGTGCGGGGCCAGGCTTGCCGGGGCGCTGCGGCGCGGTCCGCAGCGCAACCGCATTCTGGAACCGGCCGGCATCGCCCGCGGCCAGTGCCGGCGCGCCCTCGGCCACGCCCGTCAGCAGATCGTCGAGCCAGCCCGCCTCGGCCTTGGCGAAATCATGCAGCACGTATCCCGACACCAGCTCCTTCCGGCCCGGATGGCCGATGCCCAGCCGCACCCGGCCGTAGTCGGCGCCGAGGTGATCATGGATCGAGCGCAGCCCGTTGTGCCCGGCATGCCCACCGCCCTGCTTCACCCGGCACTTGCCCGGCGCGAGGTCCAGCTCGTCATGGAAGACGATCACCTCGGCGGGCGACAGCTTGAAATAGCGCATCGCCTCGCCAACCGACTGGCCCGAGCGGTTCATGAAGCTCTGCGGCTTCAGAAGCGCCACCTTCTCGCCGCCCAGCCGCCCCTCGGAGAACAGCCCCTGGAAGCGCGACCGCCAGGGAGAAAAGCCATGCGCCTCGGCGATCCGGTCCACCGCCATGAAGCCGATGTTGTGCCGGTTGCCGGCGTATTTCGCGCCCGGATTGCCGAGGCCGACGAAAAGCCGCATGCGCCTGCCCTCTCGCTCGGGGTTGACCTGCCCCACCTCATGCCCTGAACTGCCCGCGAAGGCCAGAGCGCCGCCAGACCCCGACCGAGAGGCCGCCATGTATCTGACGATGAACCGCTTTCGGGTAAAGCCCGGGCATGAGCAGGAGTTCGAGGCGATCTGGAAGAGCCGCGACAGCCATCTGCCGCAGGTCAAGGGCTTCGTCGCCTTCCATCTGATGAAGGGCGATCTGCACGACGGCTATCGCCTGTATGCCTCGCACACGCTGTGGGAAAGCCGCGAGGCCTTCGAGGCCTGGACGAAATCCGACGCCTTCCGCGCCGCCCACAAGGACGCCGGCAGCCACCGCGACATGTATCTCGGCCCGCCCGACCTGGAGATCTTCGAGAGCGTGCAGACGATCTCGGCCTGAGACTGCGGCCGGCACCCCGGAACGCAAGACGCCCCGCCGTGGCGGGGCGCTTTCTTCGGGCCGATGGCGCCCGCGCCGATCAGGCTTCTTCGGCGGTCTCCGCTTCCTCTGCCTCGTCCTCGGCCGACCGCAGGCCCGAGGGCGCGGTGATGTTGGCGATCACGAAGTTCCGCTGGATCGTGGGCTTGGCGCCAGCGGGCAGGTCGACATCGCCGATATGGACCACATCGCCGATCTCGCGGCCGGCGAGGTCCACCGTGATGTGGTCTGGGATGTCGCCCGCCGTCACCTCCAGTTCCACCTCGGGGCGCACGGTCACCAGCGTGCCGCCACGCTTTAGACCGGGGGCCTTTTCGGCGTTCACGAACTCCACCGGGATGAACAGGCTTATCCGGCTGGTACGACGCAGGCGCATGAAGTCGACATGGATCGGCAGGCCCTTCACCACGTCGCGCTGCACGTTTCGGCAGATCACGCGCACGTCGTCCGAGCCTTCGACCTTCAGGTTGAACAGCGTCGACAGGAAGCGGCCCGCCTTCAGGTGCTTCATGAGGTAGTTGTATTTCAGGTTGATCGGCAACGGATCGGTGCCGCCGCCATAGACGATTCCGGGCACGAAATGCTCGCGACGAGCCTGACGGGCGGCCCCCTTGCCTGTCCCCGTCCGTGCCTCGGCGATAAGATCGGGGATCTCACCAGCCATCGAGGGTCTCCTTCGGTGTAAGAGCGTGGCATCCTCCAAGGGTGCATGCCCGCAGAAGCCGCGCGCTTAGCCGAGATTCGGTGCGAAGGGAAGGCCCTTGCGGCGCTGCGGCCGGACAGGCAGATGCCGACCATGCCCCAGCGCGCCGACCCCCAGGGCGATCTCGCCGCCAGCCGCACGCCGCTGGCAGGCTTCACCGCGATGGGAGCGATCTGGGGCGCGCTGGCGGCGATGCTGCCCGACCTACGCGCGGCGATCGGGGCCAGCGACGCCCAACTCGGCGCCGTGTTCCTGTTCGCCTCCACGGTCGGGATCTGCGGCATGCTGATCGCGCCGCGGGTGGGCCGGCTGCTGGGGGCGCGGGCGCTGCTGCTGACCACCGCGGCGATGATCGCGGCGATCCTGCTGCCCGGTCAGGCCGGCGCGGTCTGGGCATTCGCGCTCTGTCTCGCCGTGGTGGCGTTCAGTTCGGCGGTGGTCGACGTGCTGATGAACGGCCGGGTGGCGGCCACCGAGGCGTCGCGCGGCCGGCCGCTGATGAATCTCAACCACGCCGGCTATTCGCTGAGCTTCTTCGCCGGCGCCATCCTCACCGGCGTCGCCCGGGATGCCGGGGTCTCGCCGGCGGCGGCCTTCACCGGTCTTGCCGTCATTCTGGCCCCGCTGCTGCTGCTCACCCGCGAGGGCGGCACTGAAACGGCAAGCTCCCCGGCGCCGGCGCAGCCGGTCGCCTTCGGCCGCGCGTTATGGGTGGTAACCGGGCTCGGCGGCGGGCTGATCCTCTTCGCCTCGGTGCTGGAGGCCGGCACCGAGGCATGGTCAGCGCTGCATCTGGAGCGCACCCTGGGCGCCGGCCCGGCGCTCGGGGCGCTCGGGCCGGCCATGCTGGGGCTCTGCATGGGGATGGGGCGGCTCGCCGGGCAGTGGCTGAGCCTGCGGATGCCGCCGCAGCGGATGCTGCGGGGCGCGGCCGGGATCGCCGCTGCCGGGGCGGGGCTTGCTGCGGCGGCCCCGACGCCCTGGGTGGCGCTCGCCGGGCTCGCCGCGCTGGGGCTCGGCGCCTCGGTGATGATCCCCACCGCGCTGACCATGATCGGGACGGCCGCCACGCCCGCGCAGCGCACGGCCCTGATAGCGCGCAGCTATGCGCTGGGGTTTCTTGGCTATATCTGCGGCCCGGCGGCGATGGGGCTGATCTCGCAGGTCGCGGGACTGCGCTGGTCCTTCGCGATGCTGGCGCTGGCGGCCCTCGCCACGCTGATCCTGCTGCCGGGGCTCTTGCGCCGCGCGCGCCGCTGATGGCACCGGCGGCCCGCACCGCGCCCGGTCAGAGCGGCACGGTCGGGTCGGCAAAGCCCTGCGGCAGGATCAGGTTGTGCGGCCCGAGGTTGTGGACATCGCGCTCGCCCACCAGCGCCATTGTGGTGTCCAGCTCCTTGTGGATGACCTCCAGCGCCCGGGTGACGCCGGCCTGGCCCATCGCACCCAGCCCATAGGTGAAGGCGCGCCCGATATAGGTGCCCTTGGCGCCGAGCGCCAGCGCCTTGAGCACGTCCTGACCCGAGCGGATGCCTGAATCGAGGTGGATTTCGACCTTGTCCCCTACAGCATCGACAATCGAAGGCAGCATGCGGATGGAGGAAACGGCGCCATCCAATTGCCGCCCGCCATGGTTGGAGACGATGATGGCATCGGCGCCGACCTCGGCCGCGCGGCGGGCGTCTTCGGGCTCCATGATGCCCTTGATGATCAGCTTGCCGCCCCACCATTCCTTGAATTGCGCGATCCGCTTCCAGTCGAGCGCCGGATCGAACGCCTCGGCCGTCCAGGCCGAGAGTGAGCCGGGGTCGGTGACACCCTTGGCATGGCCCACGACATTGCGGAAGGTGCGGCGGTGGGTGCCCATCATCTCAAGACCCCAAGGGATCTTGGTCATCAGGTTGAGGATGGATTTCACGGTCAGCTTGGGCGGCGCGGAGAGGCCGTTCTTGATATCCTTGTGGCG
>PUNI01000032.1 GCA_003551745.1 Paracoccaceae bacterium
CGCCGGCCCCGGGGAAACGCCGCCCCACATCAGCGCCAGGAAGAGCGCCGCCACCAACCCGGCCACCCCGACCGCGGCAGCCCGCAGAAGCGACGCGACCGGCCCCGCGCGGCGCGCCAGCCCCCGGCCCAGACCCCTTCCCAGCGCCCGGCGCAGCCGCGCGAGGTCGCCCTGCGCCGCCACCAGCGCGGGCACCACCATGAGAACCAGCACCATGCCGAAACCGAGCCCGTAGACCAGCGTCACCACCGTGGGCTTCAGGAACTCGGCCTGGCTCGAGCCCTCGAACAGAAGCGGCGACAGCCCCAGCACCGTGGTCAGCGTGGTCAGGAGTACCGGCCGCAACCGGTTGCAGGCGCCCTCCACGATCGAGGGCACCAACCCGCGCCGCTCCGCCTCCTCGTCGATGGTGCGCAGCAGCACGATCGAGTCGTTGATGATGATCCCGGCCATGCCGACCAGGCCCACCACCGAGAACATCGAGAACGCAAGCCCCCATTGCGCATGGCCCCAGATCGCCCCGATCAGGCCGAAGGGGATCACCGCCATCACGATCAGCGGCCGGGTCCAGCTCGCGAACACCCAGGCGAGCGTGAGATAGATCCCCAGCATGCACAGCAGGAAACCCAGCAGCGCGTCGCTCAGGAACGCGCGCTCGTCCTCGGCGAGGCCAGAAAGCTCCCAGTCGACGCCATGCAGCGCCGCGATCTCGGGCAGGATCGCGTCGCGCAGCGTGCGGGTGATCTCCGCCGCCCGCGCCGCATCGTCCTCGTCTAGCGCGCCGGTCACCGACACCACAGGCACGCCGTTCTCGCGCCGCACGGTGGAAAACCCGGTCCGGCTCTCCACGCTCACCACATCCGCGAGCGGCACCCAGCCACCCGCCGGCGCCGCGAGCATCGTGCGGTCGAGGAAATCGGCGGTCCGCTCCGCCTCGGGCAGCTCGACGCGGATGCGCGCGCTGCGCGGGCCGTCGGGGAAGCTCGCCGCCTCGATGCCGGAAAGCCGCTGGCGCAGTTCGCGCGCCAGCCCCTCGGCCTCGAACCCCAGCGCCTGGCCCTGGGGCGTGAGCGAAAGGCTCAGCTCGGGCTTGTCGTAGGCGAGGCTGTCCTCCAGCCCCGACACCTGCGGAAAGGGCGCCAGCGCCGCCTTCAGCGCCTCGGCCGCCGCCTTCAGCGTTCCGGCATCGGCGCCGATCAGCCGCACCGACAGCGCGTCGCCCCCGGGCCCCGACCAGCCGCGCCGGAAGCTCAGGGTCTCCAGCTTCGGGTGCGGCACCACCGCATCCTGCAGCCGGCCCACGAACTCGAAGGACGACCACGCCCGCCAGTCAACATCGACGAGTTCGACCGTCAGCCCGCCCAAGAGGTCGGCCTCGCGCTCCTCGCCGCCGGCGAGGCCCCGGCCGGCGCCGCCCCCGATCTCGCCCAGCACATGCACCAGCGCCGGCCGGCCGTCGGTGGTCGGCAGCTCCGCGGCCACCTCCTCGGTCGCCCGCGTGAGCTCGCGCAGCATCTCGCGGGTGTCGGCGCGGGTCGCACCGGGCAGCATGGCGAAGTTGGCCGTCACCGAACCCTGCTCGGGCGCCACGAAGAAGCGCCACTGCACATCGCCCCGGATGAACAGCGCCGCCTGCATCGCAAGCAGCAGAACCACGCCCGCCAGCACCGGATAGCGCAGCCGGATCACCCAGCCCATGAACGGCCGGAAGCCGCGCTCGCGCAGCCAGCGGAAGCCCCGGTTTACCTGCCGCGACGGCCAGTCGTACCAGCGTTCCCGCGCCTGGCTCACGAGGGCATGGCGCATGTGGTGGGGCAGGATCAGGAAGCACTCCACCAGCGAGGCGATCAGCACCGCAACCACGGTCAGCGGGATCTGCAGGATGATCTCGCCGAAGCGCCCGCCCACCACCACGAGGCCCAGAAAGGCGATCACCGTCGTGATGGAGGCCGCGAACACCGGCTGCGCCATCCGCGTCGCCGCCCGCTCGGCGGCCTCTGCCGGCCCCTCGCCCAGTTCGCGCGCGCGCCAGTCGGCATGTTCGCCAACGACGATCGCATCGTCCACCACCAGCCCCAGGGTGATGATCAGCGCAAAAAGCGAGATCATGTTGAAGCTCAGCCCCAGCGCATACATCGCCGCGATCGCGGCGGCCATCGCGACCGGGATGCCGGCCGCGACCCAGAAGGCGGTGCGCGCGTTGAGGAACAGGAACAGCAGCCCCACCACCAGCGCGAGGCCAAGCGCGCCGTTCGTCAGGAGAAGCTGGAGCCGGCCCGAGATCACCTCCGACCGGGTGCTGACCAGCTCCACCCCCACCCCGGCGGGGAGCCCGGGGGTGATCTCGGCTGCCACCCGCTCGGCGATGGCCTGGATCGCCAGCGCATCGCCCTCGGCGCCGCGGTCGATCCGCACGCCCACGGCAGGGCTCTCGCCCACGAAGAGCGCCTGCTCGCGGTCGGCGCCGCCGACATGGACGCGGGCGACATCGCCCACGGTCAGCGCGCTGCCATCGGGCTGCATCCTCAGTACGACGGCAGCGATCTCATCGGCTGCGCGGCTGGGCATGCCGGCACGCACGCGGGCCGCACCGCCCGCGACCTCGCCCGAAGGGTCTGCACGGGTCTCGGCGGTGATCGCCGCCGCGATCGCCGCGAGCGACAGGTCGTGGCGAATCAGGTCGGCGGTCTCGACCTCGACCACGGTTTCCGGCGCGGCGACGCCCCGCACCGAGGTGCGGGTAACGCCTTCGGCAAAAAGCCGGTTCACGTAGTCGTCGGCGATCAGGCCGAGCTGCTCCAGACCGACAGGGCCCGAAATCACCACATCGGTGACCCGGTCGCGCCAGCCCGAGCGGCGCACTTCGGGCCGCTCCACCTCCTCGGGCAGGCTGCCGGCGCCGTCGATCGCGGCCTGCACATCCTCGGCGGCACGGCCGATGTCGGTGCCGGGCTCGAATTCCAGCGTGATGCGCGCACGGCCCTCGCGCGACACCGCAGTCGAGCCCGAGACTCCCTCCACCGCCATCAGCGCCGGGCCCAGCAGCGCGACGATGCCGGCATCGACATCCTCGGCACCCGCGCCGGGCCAGTTGGCGGAGACGATGACGTTGGGCGAGACCACATCGGGGAAGAACTGCGCCCGCATCTGCGGCGCCGCCGCCAGGCCGGCGGCGAGCATCAGCACCATCAGCAGGTTGGCGGCGGTGGGATGGCGCGTGAAATAGGCGAAGACCGCCGCCGCAGGCCGGCGCAGGGCGGCGGGCACCGGCGCGGAGCGCGGCGCCACCGGTCAGCCCCCCAGCCGGGTTTCGAGCCGGCTGACCAGCTCGGCCGGCACCTCCTGGGCCTCGAGCTGGGCGATCAGGCGGGCCTTGGCCGCCTCGGGCATCCGGTCACTGGCCTCGACCAGCGCGATCAGTTCCGCCCGGCGCTCGGCGCTGAGCGCGACGACGGCCGCCTCGCCCGCAGCGTCCGCGTCGGTCTCGGGCCGGACCGGGCGCACCCGGATGCCATGGCCCAGAAGCGGCGTGCGCGCGGCGACCACCTCTGTGCCGGCCAGGTCCCCGGCCGCCACCAGCACGGTGTCGCCCTCGCGCCGCAACACCTCGACCGCCGCCTCGCGCAACCGCTCCCCTTCGCCCACCACCAGCACCCGGCCGGAGGCGTCCACCGCCGTCGCCGGCAGGCGCGCCACCCCGTCGATCGGCGGCTCGGCCACCCGCACGGCGACGAAATCGCCCGGCAGGAAGCCCCGCGGCTCGGTGAGGCGGGCGTGCAGCTCGCGGCCCGACTGGCCCTCGCCCACCGCCGCGCCGGCCCGCTCCAGGACGCCCTCGGCGGCGATCTCGGCCCCCATCACGTCGAGCGAAACGGTGACGGGCAGCGGCTGCAGCCGGCCATCGGCATCGATCAGCCGCGCATACTGCGCGGTCGAGACCCGGAAGCGGACCTCCAGCGCCGCCGGGTCGATCAGCAGCCCGAGGCTCTCGTTGGCGCCGACGAGCCCCCCCTCGACCACCGAAAGCTCGGCCAGCCGGCCGTCGAATCCCGCGGTGATCTCGGTCTCGTCCAGCCGCCGCCTTGCCTCGGCAAGCCCGATGCGGGCGCGGGCGAGCGCGGTCTCGGCAAGATCGCGCCGCGCCTCGGCCTGGGCGAGCGCCTGCCGCCGGGCCACCACCGCCTGCCGGGCCGAGGAGAGCGCCAGTTCCGCCTCCTCGGCCGCCGCCGCCGCGCCGACGCCCCGCCCGGCCAGATCGCGCTGGCGCTCCAGGGACCGGGCCCGCAGCACGGCCTGCTCCTCGGCCGCCTCCAGATCCTCTGCGGCGAGATCGAGGGCAGCCACGGCGTCGCGCAGCTCGGCCTCGGCCTGGGAAAGATCGGCCTCGGCCAGCGCCAGCGCCGCCTCGGCATCGGCCGGGTCGAGCCGCAGGATCAGCGCACCCGCCGTCACCGCCGCACCATCCTCGACCCCCGGTCCCAGCTCGGCGATCCACCCCGCGGCCGGCGCCCGCAACTCCAGCCGCCGCAACGCGCGGATCTCGCCGAAGGCCGCAAGCTCGGGCGCGATCTCGCCCGGCGCCACCGCCACCACCGGAACCGTGAACACCCTTTCCTGCACCGGACGCTCGGCCACCGGCGCCGCGCGGCGTTCGGCCAGCGCGTCGAGCACCGTGTGCGCGGCCAGCGCCAGCAGGCCCGCCGTCACCGCCAGCAGGAACAAGCCCGTCAGGCTCCGGCCGAGAAATCGCATGCGCATGCTCCGATGCCTCGCCACGGTCTAGGCCGAAGGCGGGGCCGCCCCAAGAAAATTCCCCGTGACGCAATGTCCCGGGCGCTTCCGAAGATGTATCCGGAGGTTATACGGGCGGGGGTTTCATTTCCGTCGCTGGTGCTCGTCGAGCCGCGGAAGGATCTCGACGAAATTGCAGGGCCGGTGGCGGTAGTCGAACTGCGGCGCCAGGATCTCGTCCCAGGCGTCGCGGCAGGCGCCGGGGCTTCCGGGCAGCGCGAAGAGATAGGTGCCGTTCGCAACCCCCCCGCAGGCGCGCGACTGCACCGCCGAGGTGCCGATCTTGTTCATCGATACCATCGTGAACACCGTGGCGAAGGCGTCGATCTCCTTTTCATAGACATCGCGATGCGCCTCGACCGTGACATCGCGCCCGGTCAGGCCGGTGCCGCCGGTGCTCAGCACCGCGTCGATGCCCGGATCGGCGATCCAGTCGCGCAGCTGCGCGGCGATCTGCGCGCGCTCATCGGGCAGGATGGCGCGCTGGGCGAGCATGTGGCCAGCATCGGCGATGCGCTGGGCCAGGGTGTCGCCCGATCGGTCATCGGCCAGGGTGCGGGTGTCGGAGACGGTCAGGACAGCGAAACGGACCGGAACGAAGGGCCGGGTATCGTCCATCCGGCGGGGGAGCGAGAAGGCAGGAAAGTCGGTCATGGGCGGCTAAGTGCTCTGGAACGGTCGGTGCTGGCGGGGCGGGGCTCAGGGTGCGGGGTTTTCGCGCAGGCGGGCCTGCAGGGTCAACATGTCGGCCCAGACCTCGCGCTTGTTCTCGGGGCGGCGGAACAGGTTGGAGGGATGGAAGGTCGGCAGCACC
>PUNI01000030.1 GCA_003551745.1 Paracoccaceae bacterium
AGCGCGAAGTGCTCGGCCTGCGCGGTCAGGAGGGAGCCGGGGACGGCGATGTGGTGGCTGACCTCGCTGATGGCCTCGATCGGCGTGCCGGCGGCGATGCGGCCCATCACCGGCAGATCGACCGCCGCGCTCTCTGTCACCGGCATCGCGCCGCGTGGCCGCGCCAGCGCGCGCGGTGCGTCGCCATCGATAACCCTCGGGATAAAGGTCGAGCCCTGCAGCGGCTCGGGCAGGCGCAGGATCTCGATGGCGCGCGCCCGATGCGGCAGGCGGCGGATGAAGCCACGCTCCTCCAGCGCCGTGATCAGCCGGTGGATGCCGGATTTGGAGCGCAGATCCAGTGCTTCCTTCATCTCGTCGAAGGAGGGCGGCACCCCGTCCTGCTGCAGGCGCTGGTGGATGAAATTGAGCAGATCCATCTGCTTGCGCGTCAGCATGAGCGGCCTCCGGCGTCGACGTCGCTCATGTTCTACACATGTTCCGTGCGTCGGTCAAGCCAGCCAGCGGGGCAGCGGCAGGAACGGCACCTCCTCGCCCGCGCGGCGCGGCCCGTCGCCGACGGGCCGGATCAACAGCGCATCGGCATCGGCCAGCACGGTCAGGAGTGCGCTGTCCTGCCGGTCGAACGGGGTGATCTCGGGCAGGGCGCCGTCGCCCGAAATGCGCGCGCGCATGTAGTGCGCACGCGGGCCGTTGGCGCCCATGTCGCAGGCGAGCCGCGCGCGGCGGGGCCGCGGCGCCGGATCGGGCAGGCCCTGCAGCGCCCGGAGCGCGGGCAGCAGGAACAGATGCCCGCAGACGATGGCCGAGACCGGGTTGCCGGGCAGGCCCAACAGCATCGCCGCCCCCAGCCGGCCGGCCATCAGCGGCTTTCCCGGCCGCATGGCGATCTTCCAGAACGCCCGCTCCATCCCCAGCCGCTCGGCGACCGGGCCGACCAGATCGTGGTCGCCCACCGAGGCACCGCCGATGGTGACGATCAGATCGGCGCCCTCAGCCAGCCCGAGCACGGTGGCGAGGCTCTCCGCATCATCGCGCGCGATCGGCAGGAGCCGCGCGCGGGCGCCCTCGGCCTCGACCATCGCCTTCAGGGCAAAGAGGTTCGAGGCGACGATCTGGTCGGGCCCCGGGGTCTCGCCCGGCATCACCAGCTCGTCGCCGGTGGCGATCAGCGCCACCTCGGGGCGGCGGCTGCAGACCGGTGCGGGGACGTTCATCGCGGCCAGCAGCCCGATGTCATGGGCCGTCAGCCGGCGCGGCGCCGTCACACTGTGGCCGGCCGCGAAATCGGCGCCGGCGGGGCGGACATTGGCCTTGCCGACCTCGCGCAGGGTGATGGCGTCGCCCTCGCGCGCCACATCTTCCTGGATCACCACATGATCGGTGCCGGCGGGCAGCGGCGCGCCGGTGAAGATACGCACCGCGGCGCCCTCCGCGACGGGGCCCGAAAAGCCGTGCCCGGCGGCGGCCATGCCGACCACCGGCAGCCGCGCCCCGGGCCGCGCGTCGCGTGCGTTCAGCGCATAGCCGTCCATCGCGGCGGCGGGGAAGGGCGGCTGGGCGCGCGTCGCGACGGCATCCTCGCGCAGCACGCGCCCCGCGGCCTCGGCCAGCGGCACCGGCTCGGCCGGCAGGGGTGCGGCCAGCGCCAGCACCCGGTCGAGCGCCTCGGCGGCGGTGATCACGGATCTGCCTCGAACCGGCCGGACTTGCCGCCCTCCTTGCTGAGCAGGCGGATGCCGGTGATCCGCATCCCCTTCTCGGCCGCTTTGAGCATGTCGTAGACGGTGAGCGCCGCCACCGAGACCGCGGTCAGCGCCTCCATCTCCACCCCGGTCGGGCCGGTGGTGCGCACGGTGGCGGTGATGCGGATGCCGGGCAGGGCTGGGTCTGGGGCGAGGTCGAGCGAAACCTTGCTCAGGGGCAGCGGGTGGCAGAGCGGGATCAGATCGGCGGTGCGCTTGGCGGCCATGATCCCGGCCAGCCGCGCCACCCCCAGCACATCGCCCTTTTCGGCCGTGCCCGCGGTGACCAGCGCCAGCGTCTCGGCCGACATCTCGACGCGGCCCTCGGCCACCGCCGCGCGGGCCGTCGCGGGTTTTTCCGAGACATCGACCATATGGGCATGGCCCTCGGCATCGAAGTGGCTGAGCCGGCCGGTCACAGCCCGCCCTGTGCGGTCAGCGGGTTGGCCAGCAGCGCGCGGGTGGCGGCGGCGACGTCCTCGGCGCGCATCAGGCTCTCGCCGATCAGGAAGCAGCGCGCGCCGAAGCGGGCCAGCTCGGCCAGATCCTCGCGGGTGGAAAGCCCGCTCTCGGCGACGATCAGCCGGTCGACCGGGGCCAGCCGGGCCAGCTTGCGCGTCGTCTCAAGCGAGACTTCGAATGTGTTGAGGTTGCGGTTGTTGATGCCGATCAGCGGTGCGGAAAGCCGGCCCGCACGCTCCAGTTCGTCGGCGTCATGCACTTCGATCAGGGCGTCCATGCCCCAGCCCTGCGCGGCGGCCTCCAGTTCGGCCGCCTGGGCGTCGGAGACGCTGGCCATGATGATCAGGATGCAGTCGGCGCCGAGCGCGCGGGCCTCGGCCACCTGCCAGGGGTCGTAGAGGAAATCCTTGCGCAGCACCGGCAGCTCGCAGGCATCCCGTGCCGCGGTCAGGTTCTCCGGCGCGCCCTGAAAGGACGGCGCATCGGTCAGCACGGAAAGGCAGGTGGCCCCGCCCTCGGCATAGGCGCGGGCCAGCGTCGCCGGGTCGAAATCCGCGCGGATCAGGCCCTTGGAGGGGCTTGCCCTCTTGATCTCGGCGATCAGACCATAGCCGCCCTGCGCGGCCTCGGCGAGGGCGCGGGCGAAGGGGCGCACCGGCGGCGCGGCGCGGGCGTCCGCCTCGATCTCGGCCAGCGGACGGGCCGCCTTGCCGGCGGCGATCTCCTCGAGCTTGTAGGCGCGGATGCGGTCGAGAATGCTGGCCATGTCGGTCTCCCAAGCCCCTTGCTAGCGTGGCGTGCGGTCGATGGAAAGCGCCTCGGCGGGGTCAGGCCGTCCAGTCGACGGGCCGCTCTCCGCGCGCCTCCAGCCAGAGGTTGACCCGGCTGAAGGGCCTGGAGCCGAAGAAGCCGCGCCGCGCGGACAGGCCCGAGGGGTGCGGGCTGCGGATGACCAGATGATCCGGAGGCCCCGGTGCGCCCAGATGCGGCGCGGCCGCGGCCTGCGCGTCCCGGCCCCAGAGCAGGAAGGCGGTGGGTCGCGTCGCCACGCTGGCCAGCACCTCGTCGGCCAGCCGCTGCCAGCCCAGTCGCCGGTGCCCGAGCGGCTGGCCCACCGGCACGCTGAGCAGCACGTTGAGCAGAAGCACCCCCTGCCGGGCCCAGCCGGTGAGATCGCCGTTGGCCCGGGGTGTGCCGAGGTCGGACGCCAGTTCCGTCAGGATGTTGCGCAGGGAATGGGTGGGCCGCAGCCCGGGCGGGTAGGAAAAGGCCAGCCCGGTGGCCCGGTCGCCGGTGGGGTAGGGGTCCTGGCCGAGGATCACCACCCGAACCGCCTCCGGCGGCGTCAGGTCGAGCGCGCGGAAGAGATTTCCGGGCGCGGGCTGCCACGCGCGCGGCTCGGCCGCGAGCGCCGCAGCCACCTCCGGCCAGGCGTCGCGGAAGAAGGGCAGGTCGGCCCAGGCCGCGGGCGGGGTCATGCCGCCGGCGACACCGCCACCAGCCGGGCGAGCGCATGGCGCGCCGCCCCGGAATCGAGGCTTTCCCGGGCCAGCTCCACGCCCTCGTTGAGCCCGCCCGCCTTGCCGGCAACCACCAGCGCCGCGGCCGCGTTCAGCAGCACCGCATCGCGATAGGCCCCCCCCGCGCCGTCGAGCAGCGCCCGCAGCGCGGCGGCGTTCTCGGCCGGCGTGCCTCCCAGCAGCGCTTCGAAGGCGTGCGCCGGCAGGCCGGCGTCCTCGGGATGGACCTCGAATTCGCGCACCCGGCCGTCCTCCAGCGCCGCGACCTGCGAGGGCCCGGCGACGGAGAGCTCATCGCTGCCGTCGCCGCCGTGCACGATCCAGGCCGCCTCGGCGCCAAGCGCCGCCAGGGTCTCGGCCATCGGCCGCAACAGCCCGGGCGCGAAGGCGCCGGTGAGTTGACGCTTTACCTGAGCCGGGTTCGTCAAGGGTCCGAGAATGTTGAAGATCGTACGGGTGCCAAGCTCGGCGCGGATGGGGCCGACATGGCGCATCGCCGGGTGGTGCATCGGCGCCATCATGAAGCCGATGCCGGCCTCGGCCAGGGCGCGCTCCACCACCTCCGGGCCAACCATCACGTCGATGCCGAGCGCGCCCAACGCATCCGCCGCGCCCGATTTCGAGGAGAGGTTGCGGTTGCCGTGCTTGGCCACCGGCACGCCCACGCCCGCCACCACGAAGGCCGCCGCGGTGGAGATGTTGAGCGTGCCCTTGCCGTCGCCGCCGGTGCCCACGATGTCGATGGCGCCCTCCGGTGCGCGCACCTTCACGCATTTGGCGCGCATCACGCTGGCAGCGGCGGCGTATTCCTCGACCGTCTCGCCGCGGGTTCTCAGCGCCATCAGGAAGCCGCCCATCTGCGCCGGCGTCGCTTCGCCCTCGAACAGGATCGCGAAGGCGGCCTCCGCCTCGGCGCGGGTCAGGCTGCGCTCGGCGGCTGTCGCGATCAGCGGTTTCAGGCCGTCAGCCATCGGCGGGGGCCGGACGGCTCATGCGGGGACCCGCGTGGTGGCGAGGAAGTTGCGCAGCAGGGCATGGCCATGCTCGGAGGCAATGCTCTCGGGGTGGAACTGCACGCCTTCCACGGGCGCGTGGCGGTGGCGCAGGCCCATGATCGTTCCGTCCTCCAGCCAGGCGGTGACATCAAGTGTCGCGGGCAGGCTCGCGCGTTCCACGATCAGGCTGTGATAGCGCGTTGCCGCGAAGGGGCTGACCAGCCCGGTGAAGACGCCCTCGCCACCGTGGTGGATGACCCCCGGCTTGCCATGCACGATCTCGCCTGCGCGCACGACCCGTCCGCCCATGGCCTGGCCGATCGCCTGATGGCCGAGGCAGACGCCCAGAAGCGGCGTGGCCGTCTCCACCGCCGCCGCGACCATCGCAAGGCAGATACCGGCTTCGCTGGGCGTGCAGGGGCCCGGCGAGAGCACGATGCCCGCCGGCCGCAGGGCCATCGCCGCCTGCACGTCCAGCGCGTCGTTGCGGTGCACCGCCACCTCGGCGCCCAGTTCGCCCAGATAATGCACGAGATTCCAGGTGAAGCTGTCGTAGTTGTCGATCAGCAGGATCATGGGAGGCTTTCGGAAACCCTTGTGCGCTAAGGGGTGATACGCGGCAGCGGTAGCGGTATAGATGGGCCGAGGCAGAGGCCGCGGTCAAGGGGCCCGGAACGGGGCGCGGCGCGGTCGGGCAAGGGCGGCACATGGAGGCGGTTTTGGGCAGAGGGTTTCTGGCAGGGCTGTTGTGGGGCTTGGTGGTTGCAGCCGGGCTTGTGGTGCTGGTGAGCGTCGCGCTGCCCCCGCCCGCCGTCGAGGAGGCGCCACTGGCGACGGTGGATCCGGAGGGGCCGACGGCGGAGGTCGCGG
>PUNI01000309.1 GCA_003551745.1 Paracoccaceae bacterium
CCTGGCTTCCGGGGTCCGGCCGGGATCCGGAAAGGGTCCGGCCGGGGTCCGATCCGGGGTCGGCTGACGGAGAGCGGGGCGCTGCGCAAGTGTGCGGGTCCCTTCGTGCCGCAGCGGTATTCTGGGGGGCGCAGCCCGAAACTTCGCCAGCGTCAGGGCCGATTTTTTGGGAAGCCACCGGGCTCCGGAGTCCACCGGCACCAACCTGAAATCCTCGTGAATTCAAACGTCTGAGCGGCCGCTCGGGATGGATGCCCTGCGGATGCCGGAGTCCAGCCGGAAGCCGGTGGACCCCGTCACGCCGGAGTCCACGCCGGCCAATGCCGATCGATCATCGACAGGAACCCGCATGACCCTCGCCTTCGCCCCCGAGCGGATCGAGCACTGGCCGCTGTCGCGCCTGCAGCCCTACGCGAAGAACGCGAAGGTTCATGGCGCCGACCAGGTCGCGAAGCTCGCCGCCAGCATGGCCGAGTTCGGCTGGACCGTGCCGTGCCTCGTCGGCGAGGACGGGGAACTGATCGCTGGGCACGGCCGCGTGCTGGCGGCGACGCAGCTGGGGCTGACCGAGGCGCCGGTGATCGTGCTGGGGCACCTGACCGAGGCGCAGCGCCGGGCCTATCGCATCGCGGACAACCGGCTTGCTGAAAGCCCATGGGACGAGGCGTTGCTCTCGGCCGAGCTGCAGGGGCTGCTGGCCGAGGACTTCGACCTGTCGGTGGTCGGTTTCTCGGACGGCGAGCTGGACAAGCTTCTGTCCTACGTCGCGGAAGACGACGGGGACGAGGGCGGCGCCGGGGGCTCCGTGCCCCCGGTGACCATCCCCGAGCCGCCCCGCAATCCGGCCTCGCGCACGGGCGATCTGTGGATCCTCGGCGAGCACCGGCTGCTCTGCGGCGACAGCACCAACCATGACGACGTGCGCCGCCTGATGAACGGCGAGCGCGCCGTACTTTTCGCGACCGACCCGCCGTACCTCGTCGACTACGACGGCTCGAACCACCCGACGCGGAACAAGGACTGGTCGCAGTCCTATGGCGTGACCTGGGACGACAGTTCACAGGGGGCTGAACTCTACGACGGCTTCATCGCGGCGGCCGTGGCCGAGGCGATCACCGAGGATGCGGCCTGGTACTGCTGGCACGCCTCCCGCCGACAGGCGATGCTGGAAGCCTGCTGGGAGAAGGCCGGGGCTTTCGTCCATCAGCAGATCATCTGGGTGAAGGACCGCGGGGTGCTCACCCGCTCGCATTACCTCTGGAAGCACGAGCCGTGCTTCATGGGCTGGCGCCGCCCGAACCGTCCACCGAAGGTCGCCGAGCAGACGCTGCCCTCGACCTGGGAGATGCCCAGCTTCGCCAAGAATGAGCGGCCCGACCATCCGACGCCGAAGCCGCTCGACGCCTTCGGGATCCCGATGCGCCAGCATGTGGCGCGGGGAGGGCTTTGCTACGAGCCGTTCTCGGGCTCCGGGTCGCAGATCATGGCGGGCGAGGCCAACGGCCGGCGCGTCTTCGCGATGGAAATCAGCCCGGCCTATGTCGATGTGGGCGTGGGACGCTGGCAGACCGAGACCGGCCGCGACGCTATCCTCGACGGCGACGGTCGGACCTTCGCGCAAGTGAAGGCAGACCGGCTGGGCGAGAGCCAGGCCGCGGCGGAGGGGGCCCACGCGGCCTGACGACGTGGATGGCGTGGCTCTACATTCCTCCGGCCTGCCTGCCGGAGCCGGCGACGCGTGCCTGTTCGGCCTATCGCTCTGTTCCGGCGCCGGCGGGCTCGACCTCGGGCTGCACCTCGCATGCCCCGGATATCGCACTGTGGGTCACGTCGAGCGGGACGCCTACGCCGCGGCCATCCTCGTGGCGCGGATGGAGGACGCGGCCCTGGATGACGCGCCTATCTGGGACGACGTTGCCAGTTTCGACGGCAGCCCGTGGCGCGGCGCGGTGGACATCGTCACTGCAGGCTATCCGTGCCAGCCGTTCTCCGTCGCGGGCAAGCGCCGGGGCGCGGACGATCCGCGCCACCTCTGGCCGCATGTCGCTCGCACCGTCGGCGAGGTCGCGCCGCCCTTCGTGTTCCTCGAGAATGTCGCCCATCATCTCCGCATCGGCTTCCCCGAAGTCGCCGCAGGACTGGTCGGCATGGGCTACCGCCTTGCGGCAGGCCTCTTCACGGCGGCGGAAGTCGGCGCACCCCACAGGCGCGAGCGGCTCTTCATCCTCGCCCACCGTGAGCGCGACCACATGGCCGACCCCGCGCGCCTGCTCGGGCACGCGCTCGAGCGGCGGCAACCGGACGGAGATGATGCGGCTCTGGATGACGCCGACGGCGCGGGATCACAAGGACGGAGCGACGAGCCTAGCCAACACGCCGGTGAACGGGCTGCTTGGCCGCCAGGTCCTGGTGATGCCGACGGCTGGCGGGAGTTCCTGCGACACGCCCCGGACATTGAACCCGCTGTTCGTCGAGGCACTGATGGGCTGGCCCACCGGGTGGACCGACTTCGGCTCTGCGGCAACGGAGTGGTCCCGCTGGTCGCGGCGCATGCGGTCCGAACTCTCGCAGCTGAACTTCTGGCCGATGGATGAGGGAACGGCGTGAAGACCTGGACGATTCACGAGGTTGCGCACGCCTGCTTGATGACGACCGATGAGCTGAGCCAGTGGATATCGCGCGGACACTACCGGCCCTCGGAGGAGGTTCGACCGGGTCAGCGTCGGCTGTTCGACTGGCGCGATCTCGCATGCCTCGGGGTCATCGGCGCCCTTCGGAAGCACTGCCTGTCGATCAACGCGATGGGGTTGATCGCCGGCGAGCTCCGCGAAGACCTCGCCGCGATGCGCGAGATCCCTGACAGTCCGGACCTGTTCTTCTTTTGTGCGGGTTGGAGCAGGGGCCGATACGAAGACACCGTCGGGCTGGTTACCGAAAAGGACCTCCGCTCAGTGCTGAGGGCCCATCCCGAGACCGTAATCGTCGTGAATGTCACCGGCGTATACCGAGCGGCGCTGGCGAGGCTCGCTCCATCGGTCGTCACGGAAGGCCCGGGAACATGAAGCAGAGCCGCGTGATGTCCTTGATCGAAGCCACGACCAATGTCGTCGTCGGCTACGTCCTCGCCATCGCTACGCAGATGGCGGTGTTCCCCCTGTTCGGCCTCGAGGCCGCGCTGGGCGAGCACCTGGCGATCGGCATGGCGTTCGTCGGGGTCTCCTTGGCCCGCAGCTACCTGCTCCGGCGGCTGTTCGAGCGCCTGCGCGGGGCGGGGCCGTTTGCTTGACCCGGTTCCGGCCGGATGGTCTACGCCTGATCCCATCGGAAGGGACGGGCGGACGGGATGCGGGACGACGGCGATATCCGGGAGCGGCTGGCCAAGCTGGAGGCGCTCTTCTCCCGCGGGGCGACCGCCGGGGAGCGCGCCGCGGCCGGCGCCGCGCTGGAGCGGTTGCAGGCGCGGCTCGATCTCGCAGGGCCGGCGACCGAGGAGCCGGAGATCGAGCTGCAGTACTCGCTGCCGGACGTCTGGTCGGTGCGCCTGTTCGTGGCGCTCTGCCGCAAGCACGGGGTGCAGCCCTACCGCTATCCGCGGCAGCGGAGGACCACGGTCATGGTCCGGGTCCGGAAGGCCGCGTTCGAGCAGACCATCGCGGCCGAGTTCCAGGAGTTGCACCGGGAGCTGACCACGTACTTCGGGGAGATGGTGAACCATCTCATCGCCAACGTGATGAAGTCGGACGGCGACGACGAGACCCTCGAGCAGCGCCAGATAGGGCGCTAGGCCTCGCCGTCGCTGCGCGATCAGCCCTCGGCGATCATGTAGCAGCGCCCCCGGCCTTCGATCTTCTCGGAGGTGATGGTCAGGCCGAGCTTCTTCTTCAGCGCGCCGGACATCGCGCCGCGGACGGTGTGGGACTGCCAGCCGGTGGCGGCGGTGATTTCCTCGATGGTGGCGCCGCCCTCGGCGCGGAGCATGGCGATCAGCGCCTCCTGCTTGGTGCCGCTGCGGCGACGGGCGGGCGCCGGCGCGGCGGCGGCCTCGGCCGGGCTGTCAGGCTGCTCTTCCGGACCCTCGGTGATCCCGAGGGTGCTGTAGGCCAGCGCGGTGGCGCGCAGGGTGATGGGCCCGCGCTCCGCGTCGTGCCGCCAGACGGTGTTGAGGTCGGTGGCGGCGACCTCCTCGATCAGCCCGTGCTTGAGGAGGCTCTTGCAGACATTGCCGACGGCGCCGCCCTTGAGGCTGGCGGTGACGGGGAACACCATCGCGTCCTCGCGCGCGCAGGCGGTGGAGAGGATGACGGCCTGGGCGTCGGACAGCTGGATCTGGGTCATGGGTCGTCTCCGGTTTCGGCCCGCGCGGGATGCGGGGGCTTCTACCACCCCGAGCCGCGCTCCCTCGGGGAGGCGCGGCGGGGTTCCGGAGGGGGGCGGGATCAGGCGTCGTCGCCCTCGGCTTCGGCGTAGATGGCGAAGTGGTGGACCCAGCCGACCAGCGCGGGCAGGCCGGCGGGGATGCCCTCGTGGCGCTCGGTGGCGCGGCTGATGGTGCGGGCGGACCATGCGGCGACGGTCTCGTCGAGCGCCTGCTCGGTCGGAGTCCCGCGGGCCATGCGGTCGACCAGCTCGTCGGCGAAGTGGCGGCCCATGCGGCTGTCGAGGAAGTCGCGCACCCCGTCCATCTCGGCGTCGGTCGCGCAGTCCGCGGCGGCGGCGATGCGGGTCGCGGCGAGGGTCCAGAAGGCATCCGAGGTGCGGTCGCGCAGCGGCGTCGCGGTGATGGTGCCTGAGAGGCCGTAATCGGTGTTGCGGCTGGGCGGGATCGGGCGGGTCATGGCGGGCTCCGTGGCTGAGTTGCATCGTCCTTGTGATCCGACCATCGCTCTGCCGCGGCGATTGTCGTAGGCAATTCGGAGCAATATCAGTGCTTTCGGATCATCCGGCGGTGTCGGTGCGGTCGATCCAGGCGCCGTCTTGCCAGACATAGAGGTGGCAGAGCTCGCAGGTCGGGCGCGGCAGGATCGGGGGCTCGCGGGGCGGATCGAAGCAGTCGAGTTCGTCGGCCCGGACTTGCCGGATCTCGCGCGCGGCGAGGATGTCGTCAGGCGTCCAGCGCGCCAGCGCCGGCAGCATGTGCTCGGGATAGCCGTCGTAGTGGACATAGACATGGGCCCATGCGCCGGGGCCGACCTCGACGGCGATCTGTGCGCGGGTGCTCATCGGGGATCCTCCGTCAGATCAGCCGCAGCCCGGCCAGCAGGGCGCTGGCGGTGGCGAGCTGGGCGGTGGGGAGCTCGATCTTGAGATGCGAGATCACGTCGGAGGCTTCGGCGGCGATCCCGCCCGCGCGCAGCGCGGCTTCGATGGCCTCGGCGGCGGCGTCGGGGTCCGCTGGGTCGAAGGGCTCGGGCAGCGCGGCGTGGTCGATGCGGATGGTGGTGGTGCTCATGGCGGGGTCCCTTCAGGATTGGCTGGCGGCGCGGCGCCCGGCCTCGTAGGCCTCCGCGAGCGCGTCGCGGAGCGCCCAGACGGCGACATCGTGGAAGTCGAGGCGGTCGGAGTTCCGGGTCTCGA
>PUNI01000001.1 GCA_003551745.1 Paracoccaceae bacterium
CCGCCGCCATCCCGGAGGATGGCGGGGCAGGGGTGCGGGGCGGGGCGGCCGGTGCCGCAGGCCTCCTCGCCTGCGGCGGGGGTCCGGCGGGCGCAGCCGCCGCGCGCGGATCGGGCGGGGCTGCGGTGTCCGCCGGAAGGGCGGTGTCGGGTGCTTGGGCGGGCCTGGTTTCGGGCGGCACGGCGGCCGGTTCGGAGGGCACGGCGGGCTCCGGCTCCACGGCCTCGCCCCTGGCGGCGAGGCGCAGCAGGGGCGCGCCCACGGGCAGGCGCTCGCCGACCTCGGCCTGCAGGGCGGCGACGGTGCCCTCCTCGAAGCACTCCACCTCGATGGCGCCCTTCTGGGTCTCCACAACCGCCACCACGTCGCCGCGCTTCACCGCGTCGCCGGGGGCGACGGTGAACTCCACCAGCACCGCATCCTCCATGTCGGCGCCCAGCGAAGGGAGCGCGAAGACCCCCATCACCCCCTCCCCATCGCCGCCCTTGCGGCCGCGACGATGTCGGCCACCTGCGGGAGGGCGGCGTCTTCGAGATGCTTCGGATAGGGGATCGGCACCTCGGCGGTGCAGACCCGGCCCACCGGGGCGTCGAGGCTGAAGAAGCCCTGCTCCATGATCCGCGCCGCGATCTCGGCCGAAAGCGAGCCGGTGCGCCAGCCCTCGTCCACCACCACCGCGCGGCGGGTGCGCCCGACCGAGGCCATGATCGTGGCGTCGTCGAGCGGGCGCAGCACGCGCAGGTCGATCACCTCGGCCTCGATGCCTTCCCCGGCCAGCTGCTCGGCCGCCTCCAGCGCCTTCCACAGGGAATAGCCGTATGCGATCAGCGTGATGTCGGAGCCCTCGCGACGAACCGCCGCGCGATCGATCTCCACGGCGCCGGCGTTCTTCGCGAGGCTCCCGGTCATGTTGTAGAGCATGACATGCTCGAAGATCAGCACCGGGTCGGGCTCCTTCAGCGCCGTCAGCAGCATCCCGCGGGCGTCCTCCAGCGTGGCGGGGGCGAGGATGCGCAGGCCGGGGATATGCGCATACCACCCCTCCAGCGAATGCGAGTGCTGCGCGGCGAGCTGTCGGCCCGCGCCGGTGGCCATGCGGATCACCACCGGCGCGCCGAACTGCCCGCCCGACATGTGCCGCACGGTGGCGGCGGTGTTGAGGATCTGGTCGAGCGCCAGCATCGAGAAGTTCACCGTCATGATCTCGACGATCGGGCGCATGCCGACCATGGACGCGCCGATGCCTGCGCCGGTGAAGGCGGCCTCGGAGAGCGGGGTGTCGCGGATGCGCTCGGGGCCGAACTCGGCCAGCAGCCCCTTGGTGACGGCGTAGCAGCCGCCATAGGCGCCGATGTCCTCGCCCATGATGAACACGCGCTCGTCGTTCAGCAGCGCCTCGGTGATCGCCTGCTTGCAGGCCTCGCGATAGGTGGTCTCGACCGTCTCGCCGGGGGCGGGCGGGGCGGGCGGGGCGGGGCGTTCGTCGGCCACGGTGTGGCGCAGCAGGTCCTCGACCGGCTCCCAGGGCGCCTGGTCGGCGGCGGCGGCGGCGTTCTCGACCTGCTTGGCGACCTCGGCCTCGATGGCCTCGATGTCGGCCTCATGGACGAGGCCGGCCTCCAGCGCCCAGCCCTGGAAGCGCACGATAGGGCCCTTCTCGCGCCAGTCCTTCACCTCGTCGCGGGTGCGGTACTGCTGGCTGTCGAACATCGAATGTGCCCGGAAGCGGTAGGTGCGGCATTCCAGGAAATGCGGCCCGGGCGTTTCGCGCATCGCGGCCACCGCGCGGCGGGCGGCGGCCTCGACGGCGACCACGTCCATCCCATCGACGGCCCCGGCGGGCATGCCATAGCTGGCGGCGCGAGCCGCGAAATCGGTGTTGGCCTGCACCCGGGCGACGGCGGTGCCCATGGCGTAGAGGTTGTTCTCGCAGACAAAGAGCACCGGCAGGCCCCACAGCGCGGCGAGGTTCATCGTCTCGTGGAACTCGCCCTCGGCCAGCGCGCCGTCGCCGAAGAAGCAGACGGTGATGTGGGGCCGCCCCTGCATCCGGTCGCCAAGCGCCAGCCCCCCGGCCAGCGGGATGCCGCCGCCGACGATGGCGTTGCCGCCGTAGAGGTTGGTCTCGGCATCGAAGAAATGCATCGATCCGCCGCGGCCGCCGGCGCAGCCGGTGGCCTTGCCATACATCTCGGCCAGTGCCGATTCCATGCTCAGGCCGCGGGCCAGCGCCTGGCCGTGCTCGCGATAGGTGGCCACCACCCGGTCGGCGGGATCGAGCGCGGCGGCCACGCCCACCGCCACCGCCTCCTCGCCGTCGTAGAGATGCATGAAGCCGCGGATCTTCTCCTGCCCGTAAAGCTCGACGCATTTCTCCTCGAAACGCCGGATGCGGATCATGCCGCGCAGCAGCTCCAGCACATGGGTGCGGGTCAGGTGCGGCTTCACATCGGCGGCGGGGGCGGCTGCGGCATCGGTCATCGGCTGTCGGACTCCAGCGTGGAGAGATCGCCCTCGGGCAGGCCCAGCTCGCGCGCCTTCAGCAGGCGGCGCATGATCTTGCCCGAGCGGGTCTTGGGCAGGCCGTCGCGAAAGGCGATCTCGCGCGGGGCCACCGCCGGCCCCAGCTTCTTGCGGGCATGGCCGCGGATCTCGCGTTCCAGTTCCTCGGAGGGTTCATGGCCGGCATGCAGCGCCACATAGGCCTTAACCACCTCGCCCGCGGTCTCGTCGGGCAGGCCGATCACGGCGGCCTCGGCCACGGCGGGGTGTTCGATCAGCGCGCTTTCCACCTCGAAGGGCCCGATCAGGTGGCCCGAGGACTTGATGAGGTCGTCGGCGCGCCCGACGAACCAGAAATATCCGTCGCCGTCGCGCATGGCGAGGTCGCCCGAGAGATACCAGCCGCCGGCAAAACACTTCTCGTAGCGCGCCTGCTCGTGCAGGTAGGCGCGCATCATGGACGGCCAGCCGGGGCGCAGGGCCAGTTCGCCAACCTCGCCCGCCGCACATTCCCGCAGGCTGCCGTCCTCCTCCCGCTCGACGATGCCCGCGGTGATGCCGGGCAGCGGCTTGCCCATCGAGCCGGGGCGGATATCCATCGCGGCGGTGTTGGCGATCATGATGCCGCCGGTCTCGGTCTGCCACCAGTTGTCGTGGAAGGGCCGGCCGAAGACCTCGTGCCCCCAGATCACGCCCTCGGGGTTGAGCGGCTCGCCCACGCTGGCGAGGAAGCGGAGGTGCGAGAAATCATGGCCCTGTGCTGCGTCCTTGCCGGCGCGCATGAGCATCCGGATCGCCGTGGGCGCGGTATACCAGACCTGCACCCGCTCGGCCTCGAGGATGGAATACCAGCGCTCGACGTCGAACTCGGCCTCGTCCACGATCATGGTCACGCGGTTCACCAGCGGCGAGATGATGCCGTAGGAGGTGCCGGTAACCCAGCCCGGATCGGCGGTGCACCAGTAGCGGTCTCCCGGCTGCAGATCGAGCGCGAAGCGGCCTGTCGCGGCATGGGCGACGACCGCACCGTGGACATGCACCGCGCCCTTCGGCTTGCCGGTCGTGCCCGAGGTGAAGTGGATGAGGGCCGTGTCCTCCGGCCCGGTCTCGACCGTGGCGGCGGGCGCCGCCGCGGCCAGCGCCGGGCCCAGGGCGACGCAGCCCTCAGGCGCGCTGTCGCCGATGATCAGCACCAGCTTCAGCGAGGGGATCTCCTCTGCCCAGGGCGCGATCTTGCGCCGCCACAGCGTCTCTGTCGTCAGCAGGGCGGTGGCCTCGCCGATCTCCATCCGGGCGCGGATCGGTTCGGGGCCGAAGGCGGCGAAGAGCGGCGTGAAGGTGAGACCCGCCTTCAGCGTGCCGAGCGCCCCAGCATAGAGCTCGGGCACCCGGCCGGCCAGCGCGAACAGCCGGTCGCCCGGCACGAGGCCGTGATCGCGCAGCACAGCGGCGAAGCGCGCGGCGGTGTCGGCCAGCCCGGCATAGGAGATGTCGCGCTCGGCCCCCTGTCTGCCCAGCCAGCGGATCGCGACCTGATCGCCATGGCCGGCGGCCACGTGCCGGTCCAGCGCTTCATGGGCGATGTTGAGCCCGCCGCCGGGAAGGCCCTCCAGCGTGGAGCGCGCGGCGTCCCAGCTGAAGGTCGCGCGCGC
Organism: Paracoccaceae bacterium; assembly: GCA_003551745.1. GTDB lineage: Bacteria > Pseudomonadota > Alphaproteobacteria > Rhodobacterales > Rhodobacteraceae > Rhodobaculum. The sequence goes on from PUNI01000001.1 coordinate 4,155, forward strand.
GCCCTCCGGGTCGGGCAGGCTCGCGGTCCGCCGCTCGGTTTCCGATTTCGTGATCATTCCCTCCACCATGGCACAGCGTCCGCCGGGTGCTGCCGGGCGGCCTTGATCCGCGTCATGGCAGGCTTCGCGGACTGCCCGGATTCCGTGCGATTCGCGTGAGAATCGGGACCGGCTGGCGCTGGACAGGGCCGCCCGGCCGCCTACTTCACGCGAGCCTGCAAGCAGCATCGAACAGACCATCGGTCGGAGAGATCATGAACATTCAGACCCCCGCACGCGAGCGAAAGCCGTCCCGCCAGGAAGCCGAGGCGGCGCTCGCCACCCTGCGGCAATGGGCGGGTCGCGCGTCCGACGCCGAGATCGCCGGACTGGACGCCCGGCTCATGCCGCTCGCGCCCAAGCCGTCGATCGGGGCGCCGTCGGACTATCCGGTCTTCAGCCGCGCCTATCCGGCCGAGTTCCGCGTCGACGACGCCTACAAGGCGGCGCTGCCCGATCTGCAGAACGGGCCGGCGAGCCTCATCCGCGGCGCCCGGGCCCAGATCCAGCATGTGGGCATCTCGAACTTCCGCCTGCCTATCCGCTTCCACAGCCGCGACAACGGCGACGTGACGCTGGAGACCTCGGTCACCGGCACGGTAAGCCTGGAGGCCGAGAAGAAGGGCATCAACATGAGCCGGATCATGCGCAGCTTCTACGCGCATGCCGAACGGACCTTCAGCTACGAGGTGATCGAAGCCGCGCTGGACGACTACAAGGCCGATCTGGAGAGCTTCGACGCGCGCATCCAGATGCGCTTCTCCTTCCCGATGAAGGTCGATGCCCTGCGCTCGGGCCTTTCGGGCTGGCAGTATTACGACATCGCGCTGGAGCTGGTGGAGCACGCCGGGGTGCGTCGGCGCTTCCTGCATCTCGACTATGTCTATTCCTCGACCTGCCCCTGCTCGCTGGAGCTTTCCGAGCATGCCCGGTCGATGCGCGGCCAGCTGGCCACGCCGCACTCCCAGCGCTCGGTGGCGCGGGTGTCGGTGGAGGTGCTCCCGGGTGCCTGCCTGTGGTTCGAGGATGTCGTGGAGCTCTGCCGCGCTGCCGTGCCCACCGAGACGCAGGTGATGGTCAAGCGCGAGGACGAACAGGCCTTTGCCGAGCTCAACGCCGCCAATCCGATCTTCGTCGAGGATGCCGCGCGGCTGTTCTGCGCGGTATTGCGCGACGATCCGCGGATCGGCGATTTCCGGGTGGTGGCCAGCCATCAGGAAAGCCTGCACAGCCATGATGCGGTCAGCGTGCTGACGGAGGGGCCGACCTTCGCCGCCGACAGCCTCGATCCACGGCTGTTCGCGACGCTCTTCCACGTCGGCTGAGGACGGAGCCCGCGCGGCCCGGCGGCGG
>PUNI01000293.1 GCA_003551745.1 Paracoccaceae bacterium
CCGCGCGCGCGCCCGTACTGGAAGAACGACGCCGCGGTCCATGTGTGAAAACCGGCCCCGTCCGAGATGAACAGGATGACGTTGCGGGCCGGGCCGCCCCCCTGAGCGAAGGCGGCGCTGGTGCGCAGGACGGCCGGGGCGGCCAGCGTGCCGGCTGCGGCAAGCGCGACGAGGCCAAATTGGCGGCGGGAAAGGGCCATCGGATTCTCCTTGTCGGGTTGGTGAGGGCTCCGGGATGCCAGAGCGGTCTGACGCCGCGATGAAGAGCCGATGAAGCTTGGGTTAAATCTGCCGGAGCCCGCGCAGTTGGGAATGCGAGGCACTTGCAAGACGGCGACGCAGGTTCAAGGCGCTAGGCCTGGAAACCGGCGCGTGTTGCCGGATCCGCAACCCAAGATTGCAAAACTACGGTGACATTCGCGCGCTGAGCGGCGGCGTCAGGCCGGATGCAGTGTCTCGACGCTGCGGATGGCGGGCAGGTGGCGGGCGATCTCGGCCCAGCGCGTGCCCTCGTCGGCGCTGGCGAAGACCGAGCCGCTGCTGGTGCCGAAATAGACTCCGGCCGGATCGGCGGCATCGGTGGCCATCGCCTGCCGCAGCACGGTGAAGTAGCAGTCGCGCTGCGGCAGGCCGTCGCGCTGCGCCTCCCAGCTGTCGCCGCCGTCGCGCGAGCGCCAGACCGCCGGGGCGGCATCGGGCGGGTAGCGGCCCTCCATGTCGCCGTTCAGCGGCAGCACCCAGAGCGTGCCGGGGTCCTGCGGATGCACCGCGATGGGAAAGCCGAAGGCGGACGGCAGCCCGGAAGTGATCTCGTCCCAGCTGCGCCCGCCGTCGTGGCTGCGGAAGACGCCATGGTGGTTCTGCTGATAGAGCAGGTCCGTGCCCGCCTCTGGCGCGCGGACGAAATTGTGCACGCAATGGCCGACCTCGCCGCGCTCCGCGCCGTTGCCCTCCGCGGGCCCCGCCGCGGCGTTCGAGCGGCGGTTGCGCCGTTCCCAGCTGGCGCCGCTGTCATTGCTGGCGAAGATGCCGGCAGCCGAGATGCCGACCCAGACCCGCTCGGGCGCGCCCGGGGCGGTGACGATGCTGTGCAGCACCAACCCGGCGCCGCCGGGCTGCCACTCGGCGCGCGAGGGATGCTCGCAGAGCGGCGCGACCGGCGACCACTGCGCGCCGCCGTCATGGCTGGAAAACAGGAGCCCCGGCTTGCCCCGGCATAGAGCGTGCCCCCGGCCAGGCCCAGCGACCAGAGCGCCTCGAGCCGGCCGGTGAAGGGGGCGGGCGGCGCGGGGGTGGCGCCGGTGTAGGCGGCGACCTCGGGATCCCGAGCCAGCATCTCGTCGAACTCTCCGTTCGCGAGCCGCGCCAGCGTCCAGGTCGTGCCGCCGTCCTCGGAACCCCAAACGCCGCTGCCGTGCCAAGCGTCACCGGCGGCGGCCCAGATCCGCCCCGTCCGCGCGCAGCCGATCGCGTGGTTGACCGGCCAGCCGTCGCAAAAGGGGCCGGCAAGCCGCCAGTCACGCCGGCCGGCATCGCCGCGCAGCAGGAAGAGCCCCTTGACCGTCCCGACGAGGATCGTGACCCGCATCTGCCCCCCTCCCGGCTGCTGGCGCTGCCGGCATGCTAGCACGTGGGGGCGGCGGCGGCCTAACGGTTCAGCCGGTCGAGCCGGGCGCGGACGCTCAGGCCGTGGGCCTCGAGGCTTTCGGCGATGGCGAGGGTCTCGGCGGCAGGGCCGATGGCGCGCAGGCTCTCCGGGGTCATGCGGGCGATCGTGGTGCGCTTGAGGAAGTCGAGTACAGAAAGGCCGGAGGAAAAGCGCGCCGACCGCGCCGTCGGCAGCACATGGTTGGGCCCGCCGACATAGTCGCCGATGGCCTCGGGCGTCCAGGCGCCGAGGAACACGGCGCCGGCATGGGCGATGCGGCCCAGCAGCGCTTCGGGATCGGCGACGCAGAGTTCGAGATGCTCGGGCGCGAGGCGGTCGGAGAGCGCCGCGGCCTCCTCCAGATCGCGGCTGACGATCACGGCGCCATGGTCGCGCCAGCTGGCCCCGGCGATGGCGCGGCGTTCGAGCGTCTCCAGCCGCGCCGTGACCGCCTCGGCCACCGCCCGGCCGAAGGCGGCATCGGGCGTGATGAGGATCGCCTGGGCGGCCTCGTCGTGCTCGGCCTGGCTCAGCAGGTCGAGCGCGATCCAGTCGGGGTCGTTGTCGGCATCGGCGATCACCACGATCTCCGACGGGCCGGCGATCATGTCGATGCCGACACGGCCGAAGACCTGCCGCTTGGCCGCCGCAACCCAGGCGTTGCCGGGGCCGGTGATCTTGTCCACCGGCGCGACGGTCTCGGTGCCGAAGGCGAGCGCGCCGATGGCCTGTGCGCCGCCGAGGCGCCAGATCGTGTCGACGCCCGAAAGCTGGGCGGCGAGCAGCACCAGCGGGTTGGCCACCCCGTCGGGGGTGGGCACGCAGATCACCAGCCGCTCCACCCCGGCGACGCGGGCAGGGATCGCGTTCATCAGGACCGAAGAGGGGTAGGAGGCAAGCCCGCCCGGCACATAGAGCCCGGCCGAGGCCACCGGCGACCAGCGCCAGCCGAGGCTTGCGCCCTCGGGGTCGGTCCAGCGGGCATCCTCGGGCCTCTGGCGGACGTGGTAGGCGCGGATGCGTTCGGCGGCGAGTTCCAGCGCCGCACGCTGGTCGGGCGGCACGCGGGCGACCTCCGCCGCGATCTCTTCGGCCGTGAAGGCCAGCGTTCCGGCGGTGAGGGTGAGCCGGTCGAACCGGGCGGTCAGCTCGATCAGCGCGGCATCCCCGCGCCGGCGCACGTCGTCGAGGATGCCGGCCACGGCGGCATCGACATCGGCCGCCTCCTCGCGCTTGGCCGAGAGCAGGGCGCGGAACGCGGCCTCGAAGCCGGGATCGGCGGTGTCGAGAAAGACGGGCATCGGCAGGCTCCTTCGACCGCAGCCTCTAGCCTGCACGCGCAGGGGCCTCAAGCGGCGAGGCTGCGGCGCAATGCGACCTCGCCCGTCCCGCGCCCCGGCGGCGCTGCGGCACCCGAAGCGGGCGCAAAGCCCGCGCGGGCATAGGCGGCGCGGGCGGCGTGGTTGGCCTCACCGACCTCGAGCCAGAGCTCCTCTATCCCGGCCGCCGCGGCATCGGCCGCCATCGCGTCGATCAGCCGCGCGGCCAGCCCGCATCCGCGGGCCTCGGGCGCCACGAACACGCCCTCGATCCAACCCCGCCGCGGGTGTGCGCGGTCGGGATCGCGGCACCACAAGCCCCAAGCCAGGGGGCTGCCGGCCTCCTCCCAGACAAAGGCACGGGCGCTGGCCCGCCGGGCCGCCGCCGCTGTCGGGCTGCGCTCGCGCCGCGGCGCAAAGGCGGTGGGCGCATCGGCCTGCGCTGCCGTCCAGAGATGCGCCCAGAGCGCGGCGTCGCCCGGCCCGAGGCGGCGGGCCGTCATCGCCGCCGCCGCGGCGCGGACTTCGGCGGGATCATGCCTCGGCGTCGGGATGGGCCGGCGCCCGGCCGGAGGGCGCGCGGTAGGGCCGGGTGACATCGGCGAGCGTGACGGCGATGCACTCCACCTCGAGCGCCACCGCCCCGTCACCGGCCAGCGTCAGCACCAGCCGGCCGGCGCCGTCCGCGCCGGGCTCGAAGGAGAGCGACAGCAGGGACAGCACCATGTCCCGGTCGGAGAGATCCAGCCCCTGCGTCGCCGCCGCCAGCACATCCTCGATCACGAGGAGCGACTGGACCCGCTCGAAGGCCCGGCCAAGGCGTTCGGCGGCCGGGCGGTCCTCCCAGCGGAAACGGTTCATCAGCACGGCGAAGCGCCGCTTGCGCCGCTGCAGCCGCATCTCGGTGATGGGAAAGACCGCATCCTGCACCAGCGCCGAAATCACCTCCAGGTCCTCGGCGTCCAGCGCCTGCAGCCGCAGCGGCGCGTCGCGGCCGTCGGCGAAACTGGCGTCGCTCATGCCGCCACCCGCTCGATCTCGGCCCCGCAGGCGCGCAGCTTCTCCTCGACCCGCTCGTAGCCGCGGTCGAGGTGGTAGACACGGCTCACGACCGTCTCGCCCTCGGCGGCGAGCGCGGCGAGGATCAGCGAGACGCTCGCGCGCAGGTCGGTGGCCATCACCGGCGCGCCCTTCAGCCGCTCCACTCCGGTCACGGTGGCCGTGCCGCCGTGCACCTCGATCCGGGCGCCCATGCGCATCAGTTCGGGGGCGTGCATGAAGCGGTTCTCGAAGATGCGCTCCTCCAGCACGCTGGTGCCCTCGGCGGTGGCCAGAAGCGCCATCATCTGCGCCTGTAGATCGGTTGGAAAGCCCGGGAAGGGCGCGGTGACCACATGGATCCCGCGCACCCGGCCGTTGTTGCGCGAGACCCGCAGCCCGTCCGGCGTCTGCTCGATGTCGATCCCGGCCTCGTGCAGCTTCTCGGCGAAGGCGCCGATCAGATCGAGGCTGCCGCCGAGGCACTCCACCGTGCCGCCCGTCACCGCCGGGGCCAGCATGTAGGTGCCCAGCTCGATGCGGTCGGCGACCACGCGATGGGTCGCGCCCGACAGCCGGTCGACCCCCTCGACGGTGATCTCCGCCGTGCCCTCGCCGTCGATCCGCGCGCCCATCGCGCGCAGGCAGCGGGCGAGATCGACGATCTCCGGCTCGCGGGCGGCATTGCGGATCACCGTGGTGCCGCGCGCGAGCGTCGCGGCCATCAGCGTGTTCTCGGTGGCGCCGACCGAGACGATGGGGAAGTCGACGACCCCACCGCGCAGCCCACGCGGCGCGCGGGCATGCAGATAGCCGTCGCGCAGTTCGAGCTCGGCGCCCAGACGTTCCATGCCCATCTGGTGCAGGTCGACCGGTCGCGCGCCGATGGCGCAACCGCCGGGCAGGCTGACCTCGGCATGGCCCTCGCGCGCCAGGAGCGGGCCCAGCACCAGCACCGAGGCGCGCATCTTCCGCACGATCTCGTAGTCGGCCCGGGTGGAGGTGAGGTCGTGCGACGACAGCGCCACGACCCTGCCCTCCTGCAGCGCGGCGACCTCGCAGCCGAGCGAGCCCAGCAGCGTGCCCATGGTCCGGATGTCGGAAAGCCGCGGCGCGTTGGTCAGCGTGAGCGGCTCGTCGGTGAGCAGCGTGGCCGGCATCAGCGCCAGACAGGCGTTCTTTGCCCCGGCGATGGGGATCCGGCCCTGCAGTGCCGTGCCGCCGCGCACCCTGATCGCGTCCATGGCCGCCCTCAGCCCGGCTTGCCCGGGGCCGGCGGGGCTGCGGGCTTCGCAGGCTCTTCGGGATCGGCCGCACGCGCGCGGGCCTGCGCCTTGCGCCGCGCAAGATTGGCCCGAAGCGCGGCCTTCAGACGGTCGGACCGGGCGTCGGCGTCGCCGGGCGCATCGGCGCCGGTCTCGGAGGGCGTGCGTCTCATGGCGCCCTCATATCGCGGCGTTGCCCGTCGGTCCAGATCGGCCCCGCCCCGGCCGGCGCAGGCCGCGAAGCGCCGCGGGTCGGCGGGGCC
>PUNI01000047.1 GCA_003551745.1 Paracoccaceae bacterium
AGGCAAGCAACTCGTTCGCGTCGCCACCTCGACATAGCCGCCGCTCCGTCCTCCCTTCCGCCAGTCGCTGTGACGGATGTCCCGAACGGCGTCGGTCGTCTCCGTCGCGCCGCCGTAGCTTTCGATCCCGAGCCAGGGCTCGCCTCGGACGGAAATGCTTCTAGGTGCCCATTCGGCCGGGCGCGCGTGCTCGAAAGCATCTCAAGCACTAGGCACCGCCCGGCGCGTCAACTATGGCTGGGAGCACGCGGTCCCGGCCGTTTCGGGGCAGCATGAGGGCAAGGGGCGCGGCCAATGTCGCCCCGTGAAGGGGACCGGCTTGGCGGAGACGACGGCGGACATCTTCATCATCGGCGGCGGTGTGAACGGCTGCGGGATCGCCCGCGATGCCGCCGGGCGCGGGCTGACGGTGACCCTCGCCGAGAAGGGCGATCTGGCCGGGGCGACCTCCTCGGCCTCGACCAAGCTGTTCCACGGGGGGCTCAGGTATCTGGAGTTCTTCGAGTTCCGGCTGGTGCGCGAATCCCTGCGCGAACGCGAGGTGCTGCTGGGCGCGATGCCGCATATCGCCTGGCCGCTGCGCTTCGTGCTGCCCTATGATCCCGAGATGCGCTTTGCCGGCGACACGCCGGTCAACCGGCTTCTGGGCCGCGTCATGCCCTGGCTCAAGGGCCGCCGCCCGGCCTGGGTGGTGCGCGCGGGGCTGGCCCTTTACGACAGCCTGGGCGGGCGGAAGATCCTGCCCGCGACCAGGACGCTCGATCTCGCCCGCGACCCTACGGGAAAGCCGCTGCAGCCGCGCTTTGCCAAGGCCTTCGAATACTCCGACGTCTGGGTGGAAGACGCGCGCCTCGTCGTGCTCAACGCCCGCGACGCCGAGGCGCGTGGCGCCCGCATCCTCACGCGCACCGAGGTGATCTCGGCCCGCCGCGACGGCGGGATCTGGCGCATCGTCACCCGCGACACGGACGGCAGCGAAGCCGAGCATTCGGCCCGCGCGCTCGTCAACGCCGGCGGGCCCTGGGCGGGCGAGGTGCTGGCCGGCCGGCTGGGGGTGAACACGCCCGAGCATGTGCGACTGGTGCGCGGCAGCCATATCGTCACGCGCCGGCTCTTCGAGCACGACCGCTGCTATTTCTTCCAGGGCCTCGACGGGCGGATCATCTTCGCCATCCCCTACGAGACCGATTTCACCCTGATCGGCACCACCGAAGGCCACCATGACGGCGACCCGGCCAGTGCCCGCTGCACCGAGGCGGAGCGCGACTATCTCTGCGACTTCGCAAGCCAGTATTTCGCGCAGCCTGTGACGGCGGAGGACATCGTCTGGACCTATTCCGGCGTGCGCCCGCTCTATGACGACGGCGCCAAGTCGGACACCGCGGCGACGCGCGACTATGTGCTCGCGCTCGATGCCGCCGGGCCGCCGCTGCTGAGCGTGTTCGGCGGCAAGATCACCACCCATCGCAAGCTGGCCGAAGCCGCCGTGGCAAAGCTGGCGCCGCATTTCCCGGCCGCCTCCGGCCCGTGGACGGCGGGCGTGCCGCTGCCGGGCGGCGACTTCCCCGTCGATCGGTTCGAGGGGCTGGTGATCGAGTTGCAGGCCGAATACCCCTTCCTCGCCGAGCCCTGGGCGCGCCGGCTCGCCCGCGCCTATGGCACCGAGGCGCATCGGGTGCTGGACGGGGCGCGCCAGCCGGAGGATCTGGGCCGCGACTTCGGCGCCACGCTGACGGAGGCGGAGCTGAGATGGCTGATGGACGCCGAATATGCCCGCACGGCCGAGGATGTGGTCTGGCGCCGATCGAAGCTGGGGCTGCGGATGAGCCCCGACCAGATCGCCGCGGTTGACGACTGGATGCGCGCCCGGTTGGAGTGAGCAGGGGACAGAGGGGAGGACGCGCATGGGCCACATACTCGCCATCGACCAGGGCACCACCTCGAGCCGGGCCATCGTCTTCGGCCCGGATCAGCAGGTCGTCGCCGTGGCGCAGGAGGAGTTCCCCCAGCACTATCCCGCGCCCGGCTGGGTCGAACATGACGCCGGCGATCTCTGGACATCGACCGCCGCCACCTGCCGCGCGGCCATCGAGCGCGCCGGGCTGCGCACCGCCGATATTGCCGCCATCGGCATCACCAACCAGCGCGAGACCACGGTGGTGTGGGACAAGGCGACCGGCCGGCCGGTGCACAACGCCATCGTCTGGCAGGACCGGCGCACGGCGCCCCTGTGCGAGCGGCTGCGCGAGGCGGGCCACGAGGCGCTGGTGACGGAGGTGACCGGGCTGCTGCTCGATCCCTATTTCTCGGCCACCAAGCTCGCGTGGATTCTCGAGAACGTCGACGGCGCGCGGGCCAGGGCCGAGGCCGGCGAGCTGCTGTTCGGGACGGTGGACAGCTGGATCCTGTGGCAGCTGACGGGCGGCGCGGTGCATGTGACCGATGCCACCAACGCCTGCCGGACGATGCTTTACGACATTTCCAAGGGACGCTGGTCGAGCCGGATCTGCGAGCTGCTGGGCGTGCCGATGGCGATGCTGCCGGAGGTGCGCGACTGCGCCAGTGACTTCGGCATGGCGCGGGCCGACCTCTTCGGCCGCGAGATCCCGATCCTGGGCATCGCCGGCGACCAGCAGGCCGCGACCATCGGGCAGGCCTGTTTCGCGCCCGGGATGCTGAAATCGACCTACGGCACGGGATGCTTCGCCTTGCTCAACACCGGGGCCGAGCGGGTCGCCTCGCGGAACCGGCTGCTGACGACCATCGCCTACCGGCTGGACGGCGAAGTGACCTATGCGCTGGAGGGCTCGATCTTCATCGCCGGTGCGGTGGTGCAGTGGCTGCGCGACGGGCTGAAGATCATCCGCGCCGCGCCCGAGACCCAGCCGCTGGCCGAGGCCGCCGATCCGGCGCAGGAACTCATCCTGGTGCCGGCCTTCACCGGGCTCGGCGCACCCTACTGGAAGCCCGAGGCGCGCGGGGCGGTGTTCGGGCTGACGCGCAACGCGGGCCCGGCCGAGTTGGCGCGGGCGGCGCTCGAAAGCGTGGGATTCCAGACCCGCGACCTGTGGGAGGCGATGCGGGCCGACTGGCAGGACGCCGGCGAGGCGCAGGTGCTGCGTGTCGATGGCGGCATGAGCGCCAGCGACTGGGCGATGCAGTTCCTGTCGGACATCCTCGGCGCGCCGGTGGACCGGCCCGAGGTGCTGGAGACGACCGCGCTGGGCGCGGCCTGGCTGGCAGGGTCCCGGGCCGGAGTCTGGCCGGGCATGGAGGCGTTCGCGCGGGGCTGGGCTGTCGAGCGGCGCTTCGAGCCGCAGATGGGCGCCGACACGCGCGCGCGTCGCTATGCCGCCTGGCAGCGGGCCGTGCAGGCCACCATCGCCGCGGCCTGACGCCGCGCCTGTGCCTGCGGATGCGCAGGGCTGACCGGGAGGCCAGCCCAGCACAGCCTTGGCTGGCGCTGCGGCACGTCCGGGCGGCCGGGCGCCGTTTCGGCGAAACGGTCGCAGCGGCGCTGTCGGGAGCGTCGGGGGCAGCCGGCCTGCGGTCGCCATCCGCCCCATGCGCCCCGGGGACGGCGCTCCCACCCGCCCACCCCGCGCCGTCCCCGGGGCGCACGGGGCGGATAGCGGACCCGGGTGCTCAGGCGAGGTCGCCGTGGCTGCGGAGATAGGCGAGCAGCTGGCGCGTCGAGCCGTCACTGCCCTCGTCGGTCGCCTTGCCTTCCAGCACCGGCACCAGCGCGGCGGCGAGTTCCTTGCCCAGCTCCACGCCCCACTGGTCGAACGAGTTGATGCGCAGGATCGTGCCTTCCACGAAGACGCGGTGCTCGTAGAGCGCGATGATCGCGCCGAGCGTCTCGGGGGTGAGCTGCGGATAGATCAGCGTGGTCGAGGGGCGGTTGCCCGGGAACACGCGATGGGCGGCCTGGCGATCGAGTTCGGCGCCCTCGAAGCGGCCGGCGAGCCTTTCCCGCGCCTCCGCGAGGCTGCGCCCGCGCATCAGCGCCTCGGACTGCGCCAGGCAGTTGGCCACCAGCAGCCGGTGGTGGTGCGTCAGCGCGGGCTCGTGGCCCCGGGCTGCGAGCAGGAACTCGCAGGGCACGATCCGGGTGCCCTGGTGGACGAGCTGCATGAAGGCGTGCTGGCCGTTGGTGCCGGGCTCGCCCCAGACGATCGGGCCGCAGTCGCGGATCAGCGCGTCGCCGTCCATCGCCACATGCTTGCCGTTCGACTCCATCTCGAGCTGCTGGAGATAGGCGGGCAGGCGGGCGAGCCGCTGGTCATAGGGCAGGACTGCACGGGTCGGATAGCCGCAGATCTGCGCGTGCCAGATGCCAACGAGCGCGAGCAGCACCGGCAGGTTCTGCGAGAAGGGGGCCTCGCGGAAATGCGCGTCCATCGCCGCGGCGCCGGCGAGGAAGGCGCGGAAGCGCTCTGGCCCGATGGCGATCATCAGGCTCAGCCCGATCGGCCCCCAGACCGAGTAGCGCCCGCCGACCCAGTCCTCGAACGGAAAGACGCGGCCCGGATCGATGCCGAAGGCGGTGGTGCGGTCGAGCGCCGATGAGAGCGCGACGAACTGCCTTGCCGGATCGCCGCCGCGCATCATCCAGTCGCGGGCGGTGCGCGCATTGGTCATCGTCTCGGTCGTGGTGAAGGTCTTCGAGGCGACGACGACCAGCGTGGTTTCGGGATGGAGCCCTTTCAGCGTGTCGTGGATATGCGCGCCGTCGACATTGGAGACGAAATGGCAGCGCGGCCCGTCGCAATAGGGCGCCAGCGCCTGCACCGCCATCGCCGGGCCGAGGTCCGAGCCGCCGATGCCGATATTGACCACATCAGTGATCCGCCCCGCCGCGCCCCGGATGCGCCCGTCGCGCAGGTCGCGGGCGAAGGTCTCCATCCGCGCGAGCGTGCGGTGGACCTGCGGGATGACGTCCTGGCCATCGACGGTGACCGAACCGTCGAGATCGCGCAGCGCGGTGTGCAGGACGGCGCGATCCTCGGTCTCGTTGATGCGCTGGCCCGCGAACATGGCGTCGCGCCGCGCCTCGAGCCCCTGGGCGCGCGCCAGGTCGAGAAGGGCGGCGCGCGTCTCGGCGTCGATATTGGTCTTCGAGTAATCGAGAAGCATCTCGCCCAGCGGGTCGCTGCGCAGGGTCGTGCTGAAATCGCCCGCGCGGCCGGGGTCATCGAAAAGCGTGGCGATCGCGCGGTCCGCGACGCGGGCGTGCCGGGCGTCCAGTGCCGTCCAGGGGTCCATTCCGAAGCCTAGGTCTTGTTATTGGCCCGTTGATGCCAGCAAGCCTCTGTATTGCCCAGCGGAAAACCGCCGCCTCCGGGGATTGCCGGAGCGGTGTTGCCATTCTGCCCCCATCGCCCGGCACGCTGCTACCGCCCCGCCCCGATTGCCGCCCCCATTGCCGCCCCCTTGCCGCCAGCCCGCGGCTGGCGCAGTCTGCCGCGCATGACGGTGGGACGCATCCTGACCAGCGAGGACTGCATGCGCGAGGGCGCGGGCTGGCTG
>PUNI01000442.1 GCA_003551745.1 Paracoccaceae bacterium
CTCGATATTGCGGCGCATCACGCCCACCATCCTGCGCGGCACCGGGGTGGGCACCTTCGTGGGCGCGCTGCCCGGTCTGGGACCGTCGGTGGGCTCGTTCATGTCCTACGGCATGGCGCAGCGGGCGGCGAAGGAGCCCGAGAAGTTCGGCAAGGGCGAGCCCAAGGGGATTGCCGCCTCGGAAGCGGCCGACAACGCGGTGATCCCGGCCGCGCTGATCCCGCTCTTCGGCCTCGGCATCCCCGGCAATGTCTCGGCGGCGCTGCTGGTCGGCGCCTTCGCGATCCACGGCATCACCGTCGGGCCGCTGCTGCTGCGCGATAATCCCGAACTGCTCTATTCGATCTTCGCCGGCATGATCCTCGCCAGCCTGATCATGCTGGCGCTCGGCTGGTTCGGGCTTATGGTCTTCGCCCAGATCACCCGGGTGCCGCCGCATGTGGTGATCCCGATCGTCATCTTCTTCTGCCTGGCGGGCATGATGCTGCAGGGCTATGGCACCTTCGGTCTGGTGATCCTGATGGCCTTCGCCGTGCTCGGCTATCTGATGAAGAAATACGACTATTCCTTCGTCACCTTCCTCGTGGCGTTCATCATCACGCCGATGCTGGAGCTGAACCTGCGCCAGTCCATCATCCTGTCACGCGGCAACTGGGAGGTGCTGCTGAACCGGCCCATCGCCCTGTTCTTCATCGCCTGCACCGTGCTCGCGCTGGTGATGCTGGCATGGCGGACGGTGCGTGTGGGCAAACCCGCCGCCGGCGCGCCGGCGGACTGAGCTGAAAGGGAGGAACCCGATGAACCGCAGAACCCTGCTCGCCGCCGCCGCGATTGCGGCCCTTGCCGCCCCGGCCGCGCAGGCCGAAGGCTGGCAGCCCAGCCGTCCGATGACCATGGTGATCGGGTTCGCCCCCGGCGGGTCCACCGACATCCAGGGGCGGGTGCTGGCGCGGGTGCTGGAAGAGCATTTCGGCCAGCCCGTCAACGTGGTCAACCAGCCCGGCGGCGGCGGCGCGGTGGCGCTGACGCGCTTTCTGAACGCCGAACCCGACGGGCACACCTTCATGTTCGGGGTGCAGCTCGGCCTGACCTTTTCGCCCATCGTGACCGAGGTGGAATACGAGATCGACGATTTCCGCTATGCGGGCACGCTGGTCGGCGGGCAGTTCGGCGTCGTGGCCGCAGGCGACGCGCCCTATCAGAGCTTCCAGGAGTTGATCGCCTACGGGCAGGAAAACCCCATGACCTATGCCCAGCAACTGCCCATGGACGAGGCGATCATGCGCGCCATCGCCGAACAGGAGGGCATCGATCTGGCCATCGTGCCAACGGGCGGCGGCGGTGGCGTGGCCCCCCTGCTGCTGGGGGGAGAGGTGGATTTCGCGTTCTCCGGCGGGGTGCATTCGCAATACACCCCAACCGGCGAGATGAATGTGCTGGCCTTCCTCACCCGCGAGCGCTCGCCCTTCTATCCCGATGTGCCGACGCTGGTGGAGCTGGGCTACCCCTATGCGATGGACGATTTCCGGTCGTTCTTCCTGCCCCCGGGCACCCCGGACGAGATCGTCGCCGCCTTCGAGGACGCCGCCCGCTTCGCGGTCGAGAACCCGCAGTTCGTCGAGGTGACGGTCGACAACACGCTGCACCCCATCGTCTTCATGGATGCGGCGGAAACCGAGGCCACCATCCGCGAGATTCGCGCGGCGAACGAAGCGCTGATGGCCGACTGAAGACGCAACCGACAGGAGAGAGACGATGCAGAAGAGAACCCTGCTGGCCGCCACAGCCGCCCTCGCCGCCCTGCTTGCCGCGCCGATGGCCTCGGCCGACGACTGGCCGACCCGGCCGCTGACCATGGTGATCGGCTTCAACCCGGGCGGGTCCACCGACATCCAGGGCCGGGTGCTGGCCAATGTGATGGAGGAGTTCCTCGGCCAGCCCGTCAACGTCGTCAACCAGCCCGGCGGCGGCTCGGCGGTGGCCTTCACCCGGCTCGCGAATACCCCGCCCGACGGCTATACCTTCCTCTTCGGCGGCACCACGGCGCTGACCTTCACGCCGATCATCACGCCGGTGGAATACGAGATCGACGATTTCGAGTATCTGGCGGCGCTCGCCATCGCGCAGAACGCCATCGTCACCTCGGCCGAGCAGCCCTTCCAGACCTTCGACGAGATCATCGAACATGGCCGCGAGAACCAGATGACCTATGCCCAGCAGACGGCGCTGGACGAGGCCATCATCCGCGCCATCGCCGCCGAGGAAGGGCTCGACCTCGCCATCGTGCCCACCGGCGGCGGCGCCGGCATGGCGCCGCTGGTGCTGGGCCGCGAGGTGGATTTCGCCTATTCCGGCGGCACCCACGCGCAGTACACCCCCACCGGCGAGATGGTCGTGGCCGCCTTCATGTCGGCGGAACGCAGCCCCTTCTATCCGGATGTGCCGACCCTGCGCGAGCTGGGCTACGACTTCGCGATCGAGGACTACCGCACCATCATCGTGCCGCAGGGCGTGCCCGACGCGGTGAAGGCCCGGCTGCTGGAGGCCGCCGAATACGCCAGCTCCCACGAGGCCTTCATCGACATCACCGAGGGCAACACCTTCTTCCCGGTGGTCTTCATCGGCCAGGAGGAGATGGAGGACAACGTCCGCCGCATCCGCACCGCCACCGAAGAGGTGATGGCCGACTGACCGACCCGGCCGGCCCTGGCTGCCGCGTGCAGCCGGGGCTGGTCCGGCACGTCAGCCCCCGGTGTGGCTCATGTGGCGGCTCACCTGGCCGTCCACCCGCTGGCGGGAGTAGTCGAAGTCGTGGCCCTTCGGCTTGCGGGCGATGGCGGCGCGGATCGCACGCTCCACCAGCGCGTCGTCAGCGCTTTCGCGCAGCGGCGCACGCAGGTCGGCCATGTCTTCCTGGCCGAGGCACATGTAGAGCTCGCCCGTGCAGGTCAGGCGCACGCGGTTGCAGCTTTCGCAGAAGTTGTGCGTGAGCGGCGTGATGAAGCCGATCTTCTGCCCGGTCTCGGCGAGCCGGACATAGCGCGCCGGCCCGCCGCTGCGCTCGGGCGTGTCGGTCAGCGTGTAGCGGGTCGCCAGGCGCGCGCGCAGGTCCTTCAGCGGCCAGTACTGCCCAAGCCGGTCCTCGCCGCCCAGATCGCCCATCGGCATCACCTCGATGAAGGTGAGGTCGAAGTCTTCCGCCGCGCACCAGGCCACCAGGTCGAAGAGCTCGTCCTCGTTGAAGCCCTTCAGCGCGACGGTGTTGATCTTGATCCGGAGCCCCGCGGCGCGGGCGGCCTCGATGCCGCCCAGCACCTGCGCGAGCCGGCCCCAGCGGGTGACGGCGGCGAACTTCTTCTCGTCGAGGGTGTCGAGCGAGACGTTGACCCGGCGCACCCCGGCGGCGGCGAGGTCGGTGGCGAAGCGGGCGAGCTGGCTGCCGTTGGTGGTCAGCGTCAGTTCCTGCAGCGCGCCGCTCTCCAGATGCCGCGACATCGCCTCGAAGAAGGTCAGGATGCCCCGTCGCACCAGCGGCTCGCCGCCGGTGATGCGCAGTTTCTGCACCCCCAGCCGCACGAAGGCCGAGCACAGCCGATCCAGCTCCTCCAGCGTCAAGAGCTCCGCCTTGGGCAGGAAGGTCATGTTCTCGGCCATGCAGTAGACGCAGCGGAAGTCGCAGCGGTCGGTGACCGAGACCCGCAGGTAGGAGATCGGGCGGGCGAAGGGGTCGACGAGGGGCGCGTTCATGGCGGAAAGCTATACACGGCGATGTGCGCGGGCAAGATCCGTGGGGCGTTGATGTGCCTGCGGGGTCGGGATATTCAGGGCCATGCGCATCGCTCTCGCCCTCCTGTCGCTGTCGTTTCTCGCCGCCTGCGCGACCGGGCCCTTCGCGCAGCGGACGCCCCCCGCGCAGCCCGATCCCGAGGTGCAGCCGGCGGTGGCCGAGACGCCCCGGGCCGAGGTGCGCCCGGCCGCAGCCACCGCCCTGCGCCCGCCCACCGGGCGGACGGCAGAAGCGCTGGACACCACCAGCCCGGAAGAACGGCAGGCGGCGGCGGCCCCGGCGCCCGCCGCCACGCCGGGTCGCGAACTGGGGCGCACCGTCGCCAGCCTCGGCGATCCGTCGCAGGGCGGCTTCTGGCTGGCCACGCCGCTGGTGACCGAGACGGTGCAGGGGCGGGTGACGCATCCGCCCAGCGGCGCTTCGGTGCGGCTGGAGCTGCGCCCCTCCGGAGCAATGGTGGGGTCGGGCAGCCAGCTGTCGCTGGCAGCCTTCCGGGCGCTCGACCTGCCGCTCACCGGGCTGCCCGAGCTGGTCGTCAGCACCGAGTGACCCGCGCCGGCGTAACTGGCGCAGGACGGCTGGCTCAGCCGATCGCCGCCAGCATCCGCGCCGCCACCTCGCGGCAGGGCGCGAGCTTGGCGCGGTTCTCGCCGGGGCGGAAGCGGGCGCGCAGCGCGGTGGGCATCGGCGGCGGCGTCTCGATCAGCACGCGGGGGCCGAGCCGGGCGCTCTCGCCCTGCCAGCTGCGGGCGAGCGCGATCTGCGCGGCCTTGGTCGCGCCATAGGCGCCGTGCAGCCTCGCACCGGTCGCCGGGTCGTCGAAGAAGAGCGCCGTGCCGGCAGGGGACGCCTTCAGCAGCGGCTCGATCATCCCGATCAGCAGCCCCGGCGCGCGGGTGTTGACGGCAAGGCTGCGCTCCCAGTCCTTCACGGCGATGTGGCCCGCAGGCCCCAGCGGCGGCGCGTGGATGGCGGCATGCACCCAGAGGTCGGCGCGGCCCCAGCGGTCGAACACGCTGCGGCAGAGCGTGCGCATGGCCTCGTCCTTGGTGATGTCCATGGGCGCGAGCGTGGCCGCCGGGCCGCCCGCCTTGCGGATCCGGTCGTCGAGCTCCTCCAGCGCGCCGACGGTGCGCGCCACCGCCACCACCTGCCAGCCGGCGGCCCCCAGCGCCTCGGCGATGGCGGCGCCAAGTCCGCGCGAGGCGCCGAGGACGAGGGCGATACGGGGCGCGGATTGCTCGGCCATGGCCGCCCTTTGCCAGCCCCGCCGTGCAGCGGCAAGCCCTGCGAGGTTGTCGGCGGCCGGTCGAGGGCGCGGCGGGCGCTCAGGGCACAGGCACGGCCGACCCCGGACCGGCGCCACAGCGGCCCGGGCGGGACGGGCCGCCTCCGCCGGCGTGCCGGCGCGGCCAGCCTCAGGCCGCTATCCGTGTGGCGGCGGCGTTTCGGTCAGCGCCGCGGCCGCGGCCAGCAGCACCGCGATGGCGGCAAGCTCGAGGCGCAGCGCGCGGCGGACGGGCGCGGGCCCGGTCGTCCCGGCAAGGAGCCCGGGCAGACCGTTCCAGCGGTTCCAGCCGGCAGTCACGAGCGCGGCGAGGAAGGCGGCGAGCTTGACCAGAACGAGCAGGCCGTAGGGCTCGCCGAGTGTCGCTGGTCGGAGACCGTGCCAGCCGGCCAGAGCGACGCCGGATACCGCGATCACCCCGGCCGCGACCAGCGCGAACGGGCTGGCCCGGGCCA
>PUNI01000507.1 GCA_003551745.1 Paracoccaceae bacterium
CAGCGGCCAGGCGAGGCCCGCGCCCTCGCACCCGCCCGCCAGCCGCAGATAGGCCGGGTTGGCCCAGACCACCTCGCCCTCCGCGGTCTCGCGCCACACCGGCAGCGGTGCCATCTCCAGCGCCCGGCGCAACTGGTCGAGCTCTTCCTCGGCCGCACCGAGGCTGATCCGGTCCACCGGCACGGTGGCGCCCTCGGCGCCGGGGTCGTGCAGCGCCAGCCGTGCCAGCCCGTCCCGCCACTCCCCCGTCAGCACCAGCGGCACCGGCCCGTCGGCCTCGAACCGCAGCTGCCCGCGCGCCGAGAGCGTGTCGATCTCGGCCATCAGGCCGGGAAAGCGTGGCGCGGCCCAGGCCGCGAACTGCGCCCAGGGGCTGGGCGCCGAAGGCAAAGCCGCGAGAAGCGCCCGGGCCGCATCGGAAGCCTCCACCAGCGTCTCGTCCTCGAAGAGGAAGACGGCATCCTCGGACGCTTGCGGCACGGCCCGCTCGGCGCGCATCCGCCGCACCGCCCGCCGTTCGGCCACATACTGAAGCACGAGCAGCGCCGAAAGGGCGGCCGCGAAGGACGCGCCCGCCATGACCAGCGCCAGTACCAGCTGTTCACCCATCCCTACCCTCCTGCGGCCGGACCGTGTGCCCGATCCTGGCCGCCCGAAACACAACCCAAGGTCGAGTTAGTTAGCACATGATTAAACCCTGAGTTCAAGCCGCCTGCGTCGTTTTTCAGCGCAGTCGATGCGTCGCCGCCGAAAATTCAGGCCGTTGCGCCGCGGCACCGGGCCGGCCACCGGATCCCGGGAGGTCAGGCGGTGACGGGGCGGTTGCGACCCAGCGCGGCGCCCGGCCTGGGGCTGATCTGGCCGCGCGGCCAGATCACCTCGACCATCGCCCCGAGCCTTGCCGGCCGCGTCTCCGTTCCGCTGCCGGGCAGGAGCCGCGCGGTGTCGCCGGCATTGCCGAAGCGCACCTCGGCGCCGGAGCGTTCCAGCAGCGTCTTGGCGATGAAGAGGCCCAGCCCCATGCCCTCATAGCCAGGCCGCTCGCCGCGCTCGCCCGATGCCCGGCGCGGTCGCATGAAGGGTTCGCCGATCCGGCCCAGAAGCTGCGGCGGAAAGCCCGCGCCATCGTCGAGGATGCGCACGGTCAGCGCCTCGTCGCTCCAGTCGCCCGAGATCCATACTGTCGAGCGGGCGAAATCCACCGCATTCTGGATCAGGTTCCGCAGCCCGTGGATCACCTCGGGCCGGCGCAGCATGGCCGGCGAGCGCGCCGCCCCTGCCGCCTGCGGGGGCAGCGCGAAGATGATCTCCTTGCCGCGTCCTGCGTGGGGCTCGGCCGCCTCGCGCAGCACCGTCGCCAGCGGCGCCTGGCGCAGATGCTCGTCCTGCTTCCCGGCCCGGCCCATGGAATGCAGGATGTCGCGGCAACGGTCGGCCTGGGCGCGGATCAGGGTCGCATCCTCGAGCAGGTCGGTGCGCTCCGGCACCGCCTCGGCCAGTTCGTCGGCCAGCTCTGCCGAGGCAAGCTTGATCGTGGCCAGCGGCGTGCCCAGCTCATGCGCCGCGGCCGCCACCACCCCGCCCAGATCGGTCAGCTTCTGCTCCCGCGCCAGCGCCATCTGGGTGGCCAGCAGCGCATCCGACATCGCGTGCATCTCGTTGGCGATGCGCCGCGAATAGAGCCCGATGAACACGATGCCGGTAACGATCGCCGCCCAGTAGCCGAACTCGAACAGGGGCGGCAGGCGCAACACCTCGCCCGTCTCGAAGCGCAGCGGCACATGGAAGAACCAGAGCAGCGTCACCAACCCGATCGCCATTGCGCCGAGAAACAGGGTCGTGCGCAGATGCAGGACGCTGGCCGAGATCGTCACCGGCGCCAGGATCAGCAACGCGAAGGGGTTGGTCAGCCCGCCCGTCAGATAGAGCAGAAGCGCCAGCTGCGAGATGTCGAACAGGAGCGTCAGCATCGCCTCGGCTTCCGACAGCCGCTTGTTGCCGGGCGCCAGCCACATCGCGAGGAAGTTGGCGATCACCGCCGCGCCGACGACCAGATAGCACAGCCCCAGATCCAGCCGCAGGCCGAAATACCGGTCGGCCAGCGTGATCGCTACCAGCTGCCCGAGGATCGCCACCCAGCGCAGCAGCACCAGCGTGCGCAGGCGCACCCACTCGCTGCGGGTCGCCGGACGCATCAGGCCGAGACTGGGTGAAAGCATGCGGGTCCAAGTGTCACACTGGGGCAGTTCGCCATTGTAAGGCCGCAGCCACTGGGCGATCAACGGCTTTGCCGCCTGCAGCACTTGCGAGACATTCATGGCCTGGAAATACGCCCTGTCCGCCGCCGTGCTCGTGGCCGGCCTGCTCGGCGGGCTGGCCTATTCGATCCTGTCCGACCGCGGCGACGCGCGCTTCGCGCAGTGCCGCGAAACGACGGTGGCCGGCGCCCTCGGCGGGCCCTTCGAGCTGGTCGACCACCAGGGCCGCGCCATCACCGACGACGCGCTTTTCGTTCGGCCCAGCATCGTCTACTTCGGCTATACCTTCTGCCCCGACGTCTGCCCCTGGGATGCGGCGCGCAACGCCGATGCCGTCGATCTGCTGACCGAGATGGGCTATGAAGCGCAGCCCGTCTTCATCTCCGTGGATCCCGAGCGCGACACGCCCGAGGTGCTGGCCAATTTCGTGGGCAACCTGCATCCGCAGATGATCGGGCTGACCGGTTCGCCCGAGCAGGTGCGCGCGGCCAGCCAGGCCTACCGCACGTATTTCCGCCAGCATGACGCGGCCGAGGACGATGACTTCTACCTCGTCGATCACTCGACCTTCAGCTATCTCGTGCTGCCGCATCACGGCGTGGTCGAGGTGTTCCGCCGCAGCCTGACGGCCGAAGAGATCGCCACCGCGACCGCCTGCTTCATCGAGGCCAGCTGAGTCGGCAGGCCGGCCTTGCGGCTGCTGATGCGGGTTTCGGCACACCGGACTGCGAGGATTCGTCGCAGCACAAATTGACCTCTGCCTGTCCGCGCCCTAGCATTGCCCGCATGGAAGGCGAAAGGATAACAGGCTCCATGCAGGAGGTGGCACAGCCCGACCTCGGCCCCGACCGGTCGCTCCTGGTGGTGGACGATGACGAGGCGTTTCTCAGGCGCCTTGCCCGGGCGCTGGAGAAGCGGGGTTTCGAGCCGGTCACCGCCGATTCCGTGGCTGGCGGCAAGGCCGCGGCCATCGCCCACCCGCCCGCCTATGCCGTCATCGATCTGAGGTTGGAGGATGGCAACGGTCTCGACGTGGTCGAGACGCTGCGCAGCCGCCGCCCCGATTGTCGCGTCGTCGTGCTCACGGGCTATGGTGCCATCGCTACTGCCGTCGCGGCCGTGAAGCTCGGCGCGATCGACTACCTCGCCAAGCCGGCCGACGCCACCGATGTGGTCAACGCCCTGCTTGCCAACGGCGAGAGCCTGCCGCCGCCGCCGGACAACCCGATGTCGGCCGACCGGGTGCGCTGGGAGCATATCCAGCGCGTCTACGAGCAGTGCGACCGCAATGTCAGCGAAACTGCCCGCCGCTTGAGCATGCACCGCCGCACCCTGCAGCGCATCCTCGCCAAACGCTCGCCGCGCTGAGGGCCGGGACGGGGCAAGGGGTGACAGGCGGGCTGCCGGTCCCCATACTCTGTGGGACGCATCGTTCCGCCAGAGGAGGGGAGAGAAAGTGGCCCGACACATCGCCGACCGCGCCAATCCCGACACCAGCAGCCGCCCGGCACGCTTCGCCGAGATCGAGCGGGCCGCCGCGACCCACCCCGCCGTCCGCCACCTGCGCATGCGGCCATCCGATCTGCCCGCTGCCCTGCGCCTGCAGGCCTTCGTCGACCAGGCCCGGGCCGTTACTGAAGCCACGGGCAAGCATGCCGCGGATGGTACGCGCGATCCCGCACCGGCCCGGCCCGCGCAATATGTGGAAATCGCGCGCCGCGAGGGACTGCATCCGGCGATGGAGGCGCTGCACAGCCGGGCGCGCGACAGCGCCTCGGTGGCGCGGATGCGTGCCTTCCTGCGCGCGGCCAGCGCCGAGACGTCTTCCGGGAGCCGCCATGTCGCCGACGGCCCGCGCGCCGACGCGCCGGCACGCCCGGCGCGCTATCTGGAACTCGCCCACCGGGAACGTCTGCACCCCTCGGTACGGGCGCTGCGCACCCGGCGCGGGGATTCGACGGCGCTGATCCGTCTTCGCGAATTCCTGCGCATCGCCCGCGGCGACACCGCCTGAACAGTCGAGTGGCGGGGGCGGTCAGGCCGCCCCCGCAAAAGGGTTCGGTCGCCTCAGAACGACCAGACGCGCGCGTCCTGCGCGAGCATGGCACCGGCCATCGCCGGCGGCTCTGCGACACTCACGCCCTCGATCAGAACGCTCGCGTCGGCACCGCGTCCCGGCAGGTAGATCGCGCAGACCTCCACCGTTGCGCCCTGTTCGATCAGTCCCGCCAGCATGCCCTGCGGGCTCATGTCCAGCGGCGGCTGCGGGGCGGTCACGCTCTCGGGGGCGTCGCGCAGGGCGATGTCTCCGGCCGGGCCGCAGAGCAGCATGTGCAGGCTGGCGCCCTGTCCTACCGCCTGGGTGCTCAGAACCATCGCCGCAAGCTGGGTCTGCGGATGCTCGGAGGTGACCACCGTCACCAGCCGGCTCTCGTCGGCCAGCGCCGGCGCGGCCAGAATGGCGGCCAGCGCCGCGGCGGACAGGATGCTGCGGGCATGTCTCATCAGGAACCTCCTTCGGTTGCGGTCGCGCGCACCCTCTCAGTGACGGAAACACATCTCAATGGGATGATGTGTCGCGGGCGCCGCCCGCCCGCCTTCCTGGCAAGGCACGGTTGAGACGCCACAGCCCCGCCGCCGCGGCGATGGCAATGAGCCCGGCGAGGGCGATGGCCCCCGGAGTGGCCTCGATCAGCCGGAAATACTGGGTGAAGGCATGCAGCGCGCCGAAGGTCGCGGCCATGTTGACCGTCTCGCGCCGCAGGCCGAGTGCCGCGCGGATGCCCACCGCCACGATCAGCACCGCCCAACCCACCGAGAACACCCAGGCCGGCAGCACCAGCGCCCGCGCCTCGAATGCCGCCTGCGCGGCGCGCCAGGCCTCCCACCCGTCCGAGCCTCCGCCCTCGGCCCAGACCTCCCAGCGCGGCCCCCAGAGATGCAGCCCGATCACATCGCCCCAGATCGACCCGGCCCAGAACGCGAGGTTGATACCGAGGAAACAGGACAGCGCGAGGGTCGAGGCATGGCGCGCCCAGCGCGGGGCGGCCCGAAGCGCCCAGAGATAGGCGCCACAGCCCACGGCCGACAGGAACAGGATGGTCAGCGCCGGCTCGACGAGCAGCCCGCCCCCGCTGCCCGGGGAAAAGAGCCCGCGCGCGCCCGGCACCAGCGCGAGCGACAGACCGGCGAGAAATGTCGCCGGGCGCAGGTCGACGGCCGCGCCCACCGCCACCAGAAGCGCCCCTGCATAAAGCAGGACCAGCGGAG
>PUNI01000080.1 GCA_003551745.1 Paracoccaceae bacterium
ACCGGCGGGTCCATCCGCCAGCCCGCGGCCTTCACCGGCACCGTGGGGCTGAAGCCCACCTACGGGCGCTGCTCGCGCTGGGGGATCGTCGCCTTCGCTTCCTCGCTCGACCAGGCCGGGCCGATGACGCGCTCGGTGCGCGATGCGGCGATCATGCTGGCCGCGATGGCGGGACATGACCCGAAGGATTCCACCTCGGCCGATCTGCCGGTGCCGGATTATGAAGCGATGCTGACCGGCGACATCCGCGGCCGCCGCATCGGCATTCCGGCGGAATACCGGATGGACGGCATGCCGGCCGAGATCGAGGCGCTCTGGGCTCAGGGCGCCGACTGGCTGCGCGACGCCGGCGCCGAGATCGTCGAGATCAGCCTGCCGCACACGAAATACGCGCTGCCGGCCTATTACGTGATCGCGCCCGCCGAGGCGTCGTCGAATCTCGCCCGCTATGACGGGGTGCGCTACGGCTATCGCGCGAAGCTGGCGCAGGGCGACGGCATCACCGAGATGTACGAGAAGACCCGCGCCGAGGGGTTCGGGGCCGAGGTGAAGCGGCGGGTGATGATCGGCACCTATGTGCTGTCGGCCGGCTTCTATGACGCCTATTACAACCGCGCGCGGAAGGTGCGCACGCTGATCAAGCGCGATTTCGACCTTGCCTTCGAGGCCGGCGTCGACGCGATCCTGACGCCCGCCACGCCTTCTGCCGCCTTCGGTCTGGGGGCACTGGCCGAGGCCGACCCGGTGCAGATGTATCTCAACGACATCTTCACTGTGCCGGTGAACCTCGCCGGCCTGCCGGGTATCGCGGTGCCGGCCGGGCTCGACGGCGCCGGCCTGCCGCTGGGGCTGCAGCTGGTCGGCCGGCCCTGGGGCGAGGGCGATCTGCTGGCTCTCGCCGATGTGTTGGAGCGCGCCGCGGGCTTCGTTTCCAAGCCCGCGCAATGGTGGTAGAACCCTCCGCGACACGGGGATGACACCCGGACACGGCCGAGCCACGGGTTATTCTGCGATGAAACCTCTCCTGCCCCTTCTGGCCTCTGCGGCCCTGATCGCCTGCGCCCCGCCTGCGCCGGAACGGCCACCGTCGGCCTCGGCGCCGACGGGGGGCTTCGTGCCGGCGCCGCTGGTCCATTCGATCCCGGCCCAGCCGTCGGGCGACCCTGAGGCCCGGCAGATCGCCCAGGCCGCACTGGCCTCGGTGGCGCCCGGCCGGATGCCGGCGCCCGCCGGGCCGGGTGAGGCCGGGGCGCAGGGCGGCGTCGGCGCGCCGCTGCAGGCGCCCATGCAGTCCGGGCCGCTGACCGGAATGGCCGAAAACGGGGCCCTCGCGCCCGGGCCTGCGACGGATGGGGCCGCCGGCACCGGGACAGCGCTGACGCGCGACGAGGTGCTCGACATGGACACGGCCCGCGCCACCCGCGACGCCGAGCGCGAGGCCTTCGAGCGGCGCCGCGCCACCTTCGAGGAGGTGGCGCCCACAGCCCTGCCGGAACGCCCCGACGAGGCGCCCAACATCGTCGCCTATGCCCTGCGCACCTCGAACCGGGTGGGCGAACAGGTCCATCGCCGCTCGGCCCTGAGCCTTCAGAACACCTCCCGCAACTGCGCGCAGTTCTCCAGCCCGAACGACGCGCAGGAGGAGTTCCTGCGCCGCGGCGGACCGGAACGCGACCCCCTGAACCTCGATCCCGACGGCGACGGCTTCGCCTGCGGCTGGGATCCCGAGCCCTTCCGCGCCGCCGCCCGCGCCGGCGACTGAGGCGGGCGCGGTGCGGCTGGTCGAGCGGCCCTCGCCCAATCAGGGCGAGCGGCGCGGCGGCGCCCGCCCCGACATGGTGGTGCTCCATTATACCGGGATGCGCGGGCTCGATGACGCGCTCGACCGGCTCTGCGATCCGGCGGCCGCGGTGTCGGCCCATTACGTCATCGCCGCCGACGGCGCGGTCTTCGCGCTGGTGCCGGAGCGGCGGCGCGCCTGGCATGCCGGTGCCGGCGGCTGGGGGCCGGTGACCGACGTCAATTCCCGCTCGATCGGGATCGAACTGGTCAACCCGGGCACCGCCCCCTTCCCCGAGCCGCAGATGGCCGCGCTGGAGGCACTGCTGCCGGGCGTGCTCGACCGCTGGCGCGTGCCGCCGGAACGGGTGATCGGACACGCCTGCATGGCGCCCGAGCGCAAGGACGATCCCGGCCCGCGGTTCGACTGGCGCCGGCTCGCCCGGCGCGGTCTGGCGATCTGGCCGGAAGCGGCGGAAGCGGCAGACGCGGAGGACTTCGCGGGGAACGCGCGCCGCTTCGGCTATCCCGAGGCGCGGTCCGAGCGGCTGCTCGCGGCGTTCCGGGCGCGGTTCCGGCCCTGGGCCGAGGGCCCGCTGTCGCCGGCCGACGCAGGCACCATGGCCGCGCTCGCCCGGCGCTGGCCCGTTGACCCGGCCTGAGCCAGCCTTTACCTGAAGCCTGCGCGGATGGCCGGATGACCGCGCCCCGCTGGCTGCGGCCTGGGGGGTGAGGAAAGTCCGGACTCCATGAGGCGACGGTGCCGGGTAACGCCCGGCCGGGGCAACCCGAGGGAAAGCGCCACAGAGAACAGACCGCCTCCCGGCACGCCCGGGCGGCAAGGGTGAAACGGTGGGGTAAGAGCCCACCGCGGACCGGGCAACCGGGACGGCACGGCAAGCCCCACCGGGAGCAATGCCGCATAGGGGCCTCGCGCGGATGCCTGCAGGCAGGCCCGCAGGGACGCTTCAGCCCGAGAGGCCCGGGTTGGCAGCAGGAGTCCGTCGGCGACGGCGGGCCCAGATGAATGGTCATCGCCGGGGGAAACCCCGGAACAGAATCCGGCTTACAGGCCATCCGCGCAGATTTCCCGCCTACCCCGCCACGCGGCATGCTAGTGTCGCGGCGAGTCCGGCATGGGGCCGGGGCGGGGGGAGATCTGACATGAGTTTCGTGCGCACGCTTGCAACGCTGGCCGCCGGTGTGGCGGCGGCCAAGGGCTTCGACAAGTTCCGGGACATGGGCGGCGTCGCCGGCGTCCAGAAGGCGCTTCAGGACAACCCGATGGTGGCGAACAACCCGCAGCTGAAGGGGCTGCTCGACAGCATGTCGGGCTCGGCGGCGCGCGGCGGCGAGACGGCACAGGCCGGGCTCGCGCAGTTGATGGCCGGGCTCGGCACCGCGGCGGCCACCGGCGCCGGCGGCGCGGCCGCAATGCTCGATTCGCTGACCGGCAGCAACGCGGCCAGCTCCGCGCTGGAGGACAACGCCAAACTTATGATCCGCGCGATGATCATGGCCGCCAAGGCCGACGGCCATATCGACGCCGGCGAGCGCGCGCGGATCGAGGCGCATCTGACCGACGCCACCCCGGAGGAACGCGCCTTCGTCGCGGCCGAGATGGAGGGCCCGGTCGACGTGATCGGACTCGCGCAGCAGACCGGGGATACTGCGCGCGCGCAGGTCTATTCCGCCGCCGCCAGCATGTGCCGCGGCGACAACCCGGCCGAGGCGCAGTTCCTTGCCGCGCTCGGCGGCGCGCTGCAGCTCGATCTCGCCACACGCCAAACGCTGCATGCGGCGCTCGGGATGCCCGCACCGGTGGCCTGAGCATTCCCCGAGGCCAGCTGAAGGCTGGCCCGGGCTGCGTGAGGCGGGCCGCGAGCGCTTCTTTCAGCGAGCTTCGACGGCTCACGAAGGGAGGGCCGGCCCGGTTGCTGCCACGGGGCGACCCGCCTAGGCTTGGCGCATGAGCGACACCGGCCCCTCCGCGCCTGCTGCATCCGGGACCTCGCCGGACGCCCCTGCGGAACCGGGCGCCGAGCTTCGGCCGGTCCGGCCCGGGGACGCGCCGGCCATCGCGCGGCTGGCCCGGCGGGCTTTCGGCCCGACCGAGGCCGTCTTCGTGCGCAGCCGCGGCGAGGGCTTCGTGGTCGAGGCTCCCGACGGTCTGGCCGCCGCCGTGCTCCTGCGCGTGATCCCGCTATCCCGCGGGCGCAAGGCGGGTTTCGTCTCCTGGGTGATGACCGACCCCGACCATCGCGGCCGCGGCCTTGCCTCGGCACTGACGGCACGGGGCGTGGCGCGGCTGGACGAAATGGGCTGCGAGCGGATCCTTACCGAGATCGAGGGCCACAACACCGGCTCGCAGGGGGTGTTCCGGGGCCTCGGCTTCCACCCGGTCGGCCTGCGCACCCAGATCGCGGCCTTCGGGCTGGCCGGCACGGTATCGGTGCATCTGCGCACGAATGTTATCTTCGACCCGGGCCATGACCTCTGGCTTCTCGACGCCGCCCCGGAACCGGCGGCCGAAGGTCCGCAGCGCCTCGCCTGCTGGGGCCTCAACGCGGCCTTCGCGCTCATGGCCCTCGGCCTTGGCGGCGGGCTGCTGCTTTCCGGCGCGCCGAGCTGGCCTTCGGTGATGCAGGCGGCGTTCATGATCCTCGCCGTGGCCGTCACGCTGGGCCTGCGCGAGGCGGTGATGCGCGGCGTCGCCCGGGCGCACGGCATGCCGGTGCGGTTCCGCGGCTGGGTTGGCGGCTGGGGCATCACGGCGGCGATCGCGCTGCTCTTCGGCAGCCTCTTTCCGCTGCCGGGCAGCGTCTATCCGGCCGCGCCCGACTGGCGCTATCGCGCCGCGCTACCCGTGCTGGGGCGGGCCGCGCTGGCCGGGACGGCGGCGGTCGCGGCGCTGGTGGCGCTGGCGCTCTGGACGGTGGCGGCGCTTCCGGACACGCTGGCGGGAGCGTTTGCGGCGAGCCTTCTCGTCATCGGCACGCCGCTGCTCGTCTTCGACGCGGTGATGGCCTTTCCGCCCTTCCACGCCTTCAACGCGCGCCGCATCCATGACCTGCATCGCGGGCTCTGGGCAGGCATGGCCGCGTTGGCGCTGCTGCTGGTGCTGTGGTGACCGCCCAGCCGGCCGGGCGTCAGGGCCGGCGGCGGGTTTGGGCTTGACTGCCGGGCCGGCGCGGGTAGAAGGCGGGCTTCGGGATTCCACGGAGGCCGCCGAAGGGCCGGGCCGCCGACTGCAGGAGCGAGACCATGGCCAAGCCGACCACCATCAAGATCCGGCTGAACTCGACGGCGGGGACGGGCTTCTTCTATGTCACCAAGAAGAACGCCCGCACCATGACCGAGAAGATGACGGTGCGGAAATACGACCCCGTCGTGCGAAAGCATGTCGAGTTCAAGGAAGGCAAGATCAAGTAAGCCGGCACGTCCGGACCATCTTTCAAGGGGCCGTGCCGCCGTGCACGGCCCTTTGCCGTAGGCGCCCCCGGTGAGCGAAACGCTGACCATCAGGCGCGCGATGCCCGCCGATCTGGCCCGGGTCGACGCGCTTCTGGCCCGCTCCTACCCGCGCCTCTTGGCGGCCGACTACCCGCCCTCGATCATGGTGACCGCGGTGCCGCTGATCGCGCGGGCCAATCCGAAACTGCTGGCCTCGGGCCGCTATTTCGTGGCCGAGACCGCGGCCGGGGCCATCGTCGCAGCCGGCGGCTGGAGCACGGAGGCCG
>PUNI01000093.1 GCA_003551745.1 Paracoccaceae bacterium
ATAGCCGCCCGCCGCACAGGCCGCGCCCATGTCGCGGAGGTCGAAATAGGCGCGGTGGCAGGCGGCCGTCTCCATCGCGTCGCGCGCCTTCGGGCTGATGCCGACGATGGCGAGGCCCGCCGGCAGCATGAAGCCCTTCTGGCTGCCGGTGACCGCGACATCGACACCCCAGGCATCCATCTCGAAGGGCATCGAGGCGATCGAACTGACCCCGTCGACGAAGAGAAGCGCCGGGTGGCCGGCCGCATCCATTGCCCGGCGCAGGGCGGCGATGTCGCTGACGACGCCGGTCGCCGTCTCGTTGTGGGTGGCGAGCACCGCCCTGATCTCGCGGCCGGTATCGGCGCGCAGCGCGGCCTCCATCTCGGCCACCGGCACCCCTTCGCCCCAGGGCGCCTCGATCACCTGCACCTCCAGCCCGTGGCGGCGGCACAGCTCGATCCAGCGCTGCGAGAACATGCCGTGGCGGGCGGCGAGCACCCGGTCGCCGGGCGACAGCGTGTTGGTGACCGCCGCCTCCCATCCGCCGGTGCCGCTCGCCGGGAACAGCAGTACCTCGCCGAAGGCCGTGCCGAGGATGCGCGCCGCCCCCTCCACCGCCGGGCGGTAGATCCGCGCGAAGGCGGCCGAGCGGTGGTCCATCGTCGGCTGGTCGCAGGCCTTGCGCAGCACCTCGGGGATATTGGTCGGGCCGGGTATGAAAACGGGGTTCTGCAGCGACATCGGGCTCCTCCTCCAGACAGCCTGACCTTACGCCACGGGCCGGCGCGCCGCAATTTTTTTGAAATCATTTTTCACCAAGCGAATTCTCGCACAAAAGGACAATGGAACAGAGTCTTGCGATTTTTCAGCAGCCGAAATAGGCTTTCGCTCTGACACTGGAAAAGCGCCCGCCATGCCCCCTGCCCCCCGCCGCGGCCGGCCCCGCGCCTTCGCCGACCGCACCGAGCAGAACACCGTCCGTGCGCTCGACCGGGCGCTGGCGCTGCTGGCGCGGCTGGCCGAGGCCGACGGGCTGACGCTGACCGAGCTTGCCGCCGCGACCTCCGAGGCGCCGGCGACGGTCTACCGCGCGCTGGTGACCCTGCAGTCCCACCGCGTGGTAGAGCTCGAGCCCGAGGGCCAGCTCTGGTTCGTCGGCCCCGGCGCGTTCCGGATCGGTTCGGCCTTCCTGCGCCGCACCAAGGTCGCCGAGCGCGCCCGCGGCCCGATGCAGGTGCTGATGCGCGAGACCGGCGAGACAGCGAACCTCGGCATCGAGGACCGCGACGAGGTGCTGTTCCTCACCCAGGTGGAGACACACGAGGCGATCCGCGCCTTCTTCCCGCCCGGCACGAAGAGCCCGATGCATGTCTCGGGCATCGGCAAGGCGCTGCTGGCGTTCTACCCGCCCGAGCGCGTGGCCGCGATCGTCGCCCGCCGGGGCCTGCCCGGCTTCACCGCCCGCTCGCTGACCGAGCCCGACCGGCTGATCGCCGATCTCGCCGCGATCCGCGCCCGCGGCCATGCCATCGACGACGAGGAGCGCACCGAGGGCATGCGCTGCGTCGCCGCGCCCGTGTTCAACGCCTGGGGCGAGCCGGTGGCCGCCCTCTCGGTCTCGGGCCCGGCGTTCCGGATGCCGCGCAGCCGCGCCGACGCCATCGCCGCCCGCGTCCGCGCCGCCGCCGACGCCGTGACCGACGCCCTCGGCGGCCAGCGCCCCGCCCCGCCCGCGACCGGCTGAGCAGCCGGGCTGACCGGGCCGCCCGCGCCGCTCACGCCCGCACCAGCTCGAAGCGCACGCGCCCCACCGGCAGGCCCCAGCGGGTCACGATGGCGTCGTTGATGACGCGTCCCTCGGGGCCGAAGTAGATGACGTCGTTGAACCCCAGCCGCGTCACGTCCTCGCCCGAGCGGAAATCGACCACATAGGAGAGCCGGATCTCGGTGCCGGCCTCGACGACCTCGGCCGGTCCGACCGTATCCTCCCGCCGCCCGGTCCAGCGGCCAGGCCCGGCCCGGTCGAAGACCCAGGTGAGGCGGTCCTCCTCGCCGTCGTCATAGAGGAAATCCTCCACCACCGTCAGCCGGTCCCCCTCCAGTCGCCCGTCGAGATGCGCTGTGAAGCGCCGCTCGAGCCCCGTGAGCGGAACGCGGAACACGCCCGCGCCGACGGAGCGGCCGACGAAGGCATCTTCCAGCGTGATCGGCTGCAGCGGCCCCGGCGGCGAGGCCGGCACCCGCGCGCAGCCCGCCAGCGCGGCGGTACCCAGAAGGAGTGAACGGCGGGTCAGTGGCATGGCGGGCATCCCTCGCGTTGCTGACGGCGGACGATAGCGGGCCGGCCCGCCGCGTCCAGAAGCACCGCCCCGGCATCCCCGGCCCACGGCTCTCCCGGGCTTGCACCGCCACGGCGAACGGGCAAACCGGCAGCCGCCGCCGATCTTCTGCCGATCCAGGGGCGCGAGGTCGCCGCAGGCCGGGCCCGTTGGAGCCGCCGCCCGCCCGGCCAGCCGGGCCGCGCTATTGCGCGGTCCAGCCGCCGTCGATGGGGATCGCGGTGCCGGTGACGTTGTGGGCTGCCGGGCTGCACAGCCACAGCGCCAGCGCGCCGATATCCGGGGGCCGCGACATCCTGAGCGAGGGCTGCTTTTCCGACAGAAGATCGGCCACGCCCTTCTCGCGATCGCCGCCATGAGCCTTCGCGCGCGCCTCGATCTGCGGCTCGATCAGCACCGTCTCGGTCCAGCCCGGGCAGATGCAGTTCGCGGTCACCCCGCCGGTCTCGGCGCTGCCGGTGGCGGCATGTTCGAGCGCCACCACCCGGGTCAGGCCGATCAGCCCGTGCTTGGCCGCCACATAGGGCGCCTTGTCCTTCGAGGCGACGAGGCCGTGCACCGAGGCGATGTTGACGATCCGGCCGAAGCCGGTCTCGGCCATACGCGGCAGCGCGGCCTTCATCGTGTGAAAGCAGGCCGAGAGGTTGATGGCGATCACCGCGTCCCATTTCTCGTCGGGCATCTCCGACGTCGGCGCGGTGTGCTGGATACCGGCGTTGTTCACGAGGATGTCGGCCCCGCCCCAGGCCGCCACCGCCGCCATCAGCTCGGCGATCCGGTCGGGATGGCGCATGTCGCCGGGAAAGAACTCCACCTGCGGGCTGCCGGCCTTGCGCACCCGCTCCACCGCGTCGTGGACCTCCATGTCGCCAGCAAGGCCATGCAGCGCCAGCCGCGCCCCTGCTGCCCCCAGCGCCTCGGCGATCGCGAGCCCGATCCCCGAGGTCGAGCCCGTCACCAGCGCGGTCCTGCCGCTCAGATCCGTCATGTCGTCTCCTGTTCCAGCCGCCTGCGCAGCTCCGTCTTCAGCACTTTGCCGTAGTTGTTCTTCGGCAGCTCTTCGAGGGCGAAATAGGCCTTCGGCCGCTTGAACCGGGCAATCTGCGCCAGGCAATGGGCATCGAGCGCAGCCGGATCCGGCGCGCGGCCCGCCACTGGCACCACGAAGGCCACCACCTCCTCGCCCCATTCGGCGCTCGGCCGGCCCACCACGGAGACCTCGGCGACATCGGCGTGGGTCAGCAACACCTCCTCCACCTCGCGGGGATAGACGTTGGAGCCGCCGGAGATGATCACGTCCTTGGAGCGGTCCACCAGCGTCAGATAGCCGTCTGCGTCGAGCCGGCCCATGTCGCCGGTGCGCAGCCAGCCGTCCTGCAGCGTCCTGGCGGTGGCCTCGGGGTTCCGCCAGTAGCCCGGCATAACCGGCGCGCCGCGCACCAGGATCTCGCCCACCTCGCCGGGCGGCAGACGCGCGCCCGCCTCGTCGCCGATCGCCACCTCCACCAGCGTCTGCGCGCGACCCACCGAGGTCAGCCGGTCGCGCCAGCGCGGGTGATTGCGGTCAGCCACCTCGGCCCGCGACAGCGCGGT
Organism: Paracoccaceae bacterium; assembly: GCA_003551745.1. Classification (GTDB taxonomy): domain Bacteria; phylum Pseudomonadota; class Alphaproteobacteria; order Rhodobacterales; family Rhodobacteraceae; genus Rhodobaculum. The sequence continues at coordinate 3,915 of PUNI01000093.1, forward strand.
GATCGCCATCGGGCATTCGCCCTGCCCATAGATCTGGACGAACTTCGGCCCGAACCAGTCCACCGCCGCCTCGATGTCGGCGCGATACATCGGCCCACCACCATAGACGACGGTGCGGATGCCGTCGCCGCGGCTGCCCCGCCCGCGGGCCGTCTCCACAAGCCGGCGCACCATGGTGGGGGCGAGAAACATCGAGACCGGCCCCGCCTCGGCCGCGAGATCCAGCACTTCACCGGCGTCATAGCCGCCCGAGGCCGGCACCAGATGCCGCGCGCCCCTGCGCACGTGGATCGGCGCGTAGATCCCCGCGCCATGGCTCATCGGCCCGGCATAGAGCGCCGCATCCTCGGGGGCGACCGGATCGACGTCGAGCGGATAGCAGACCGAGGTCGCGGCCAGCATGCCATGGGTGATCTGCACGCCCTTGGGCCTGCCGGTGGTGCCGGAGGTGTAGAAAAGCCAGGCCAGATCCCCGGCCGCACGCCGCACCATCGCCGCTGCCGGGCCACCGCTCATCGCCGCGAAGTCACTGGTGCCCAGCGTGACCTGCCCGACGCCGGAGACCTCCCCCAGCGCGGCGGCCTGGGCCGCGGTCACGAAGGTCAGGCGCGCGCCGGCATCCTGAAGGATCCAGGCGGCCTCGCGGCCGTGCAGCTTGGCGTTCACCGGCACCGCCGCGGCACCCGCCCACCAGATGCCGTAGAGCGCGACCAGATAGTCGGGGCAGTTGCTTGCGAAGATCCCCACTCGGTCACCCGGGACGATGCCGCGGGCGGCGAGCACGCCCGCCAGACCGGCCGCCTGCGCCCGGAAGCCCGCGTAATCGGCCACGACCCGGCTGCCGTCGAGCAGGGCCGGCGCGCCGCCGCCGGTCTGCGCCACCCGGTCGAGCCATGTCGCGAGATTCACCGCTGGCCTCCCCCGCCAAGCCCCGGCCCGCTGCTAGCACGGCCCGCACGGGCTGTCACGGCTCAGCCCGGGGGCTCTTCGAGAGGCTCTTCCGGGGGCTTTTCTCGGGGCCCTCCCGAGGGCGCGGCGGTGGCGACGGAGCCGGTGAGCGCATCGGACAGCGCACCGGCCAGATCCTCGCGGCGGAAGGGCTTGCCGACATGGGCTGCGAAGCCCGCGGCCAGATACTCCTCGACCTGATGAGAGAGCGCATTCGCGGTGATCGCCAGCGCCGGCACCGGCGCCAGGCCGGCCTCGGCCTCGCAGGCGCGCAACTCGGCCAGCGCGCTCACCCCGTCCAGTTCCGGCATGGAAATGTCGAGAAGCAGCAGGTCGAAGCGTCCCGGCGCCCAGGCCTCGACCGCGGCGCGGCCGTCGTTGACCAGCGTGACCTCGACGCCGAGGCTGCCCAGCATCGCCTGCAGGATCAGCCGGTTGGTGGCGTTGTCGTCGGCCGCCAGCGCCCGCACACCGGCAAGGGGCCGGTCGGGCCGGTTGCGGACCGCGGGCGCGGGGGCCTCCGAGGCCAGCGGCAGCGGCAGAAGGATGCGCACCTCGGTGCCGGCGCCCGGGGTGCTGTCCACCGCGATCTCGCCGCCCATCAGCGCCACCAGCCGCCGCACGATGGACATGCCCAGCCCGGTGCCGCCGAA
>PUNI01000089.1 GCA_003551745.1 Paracoccaceae bacterium
ACCCATGGGTGTTTTCCCTCGACTCGCTCATCCCCGTCTTCGAGACCGGCCAGAAGGACTTCTGGATCCCCGACGTGCGCCATCCCGTCGGCCTGGCCCGCCGCATCTTCGTCTATCTCCAGATGATGGCCGGCTGGGCATTGAACCTGCTGGCTGTTGCCGGCTTCTCCGGGATAGTCAAGCTGAAATGAACCGTCCGCGACCACGACGCAGGATGCTCCCGAAATGCCGCATCGCCTCCGACCGGTCCGTCGCGGACGGCCGCGGGGCAGGCGTGACCGGAGCAGGATGCAACCGACGTCCCGCGCGCCGCGCAACCGAGCGAAGCCGCCCCGAATGTCCAGAGGGACCCCGGCACGTTTTCGGAGCATCTTCGTGCCGTCAGGCATTCTCTCCGGCATTTCCAGTCTCGCTTTCGGGTCTTCCGGCGGCACGAATGTCAAGACACCGACAGACTCCTCGTGCGATCCCTGTCAGGTTTCCGTCCTGAGGGGTCTGCGCGGCAGCATCCGAGGCGCCGGAAATGTCGGGGGAGGTTTCTTCGGCCAGGGTCCGCGCGGCATCATGCCGCTGACCGGAACAGGGCCGGCGATCTTCTGCGGACGGCCCGGGGCGGATCCTGCGTTTCCGCGGGGCGTGCAGTGGGACTAGGGCCGGCGCCGGTTGCCGTCGGCACGAGGAGAACCGGACGGGAGGGGGCTGCATGAGGAACCTGATCGGGGCTGCGGGACTGGCCTGCACGATGGCGATGGGCGGGACGGCCGCATCTGCGCAGTCGGTCGGGGGGCAGACCGCCTACGACACGGCCGAGGAGAGGGTGATCGTCTCGCCCGTTTTCAGCCCCGGGCTGACCTTCCGGAATGCCAGCGGCGGCGAGGTCACCTTCTACGGCCAGTTCAACCCGGCCTATCAGTGGTTCGACGACGGGGGCGAGACCACCAGCGGGCTTGTGGACAACGGCAACTGGAACTCCCGCCTCGGGTTCCTCATCACCCAGCCCATCGACAGCGGCACCCTGCGCTTCCGCTTCGAGACCGGCCTCGGGCTGCGCAGCAGCGCGGCGGTCTCGCAACTGGAGCGGCCCGACCGGGTCAACTGGCAGCGCACCTCGCTGCGCTGGGTCGAGGTCGCCTGGGACTCGCCCTTCGGCACCATCTCGCTCGCCCAGGGCAGCACCGCCTCGGACGGCACGGCGAATATCGACAATTCCTTCACCTTCCACGCCGGGGCGGCGGACTCCTCGGACGGGTTCAGCTCGTTCCGGTTCCGTGACAGCAACGGGGACCTGACCGACATCACCATCGGCGCGGTCAACGACACCTTCGGCGGCAACCGCCGGTTCCGCATCCGCTACGACACGCCCAGCTACGCGGGCTTCGTCTTCTCCACCTCCTTCGGGCGCGAGGTTCTGAACTCGGCGGACAATCGCCGCTTCTACGACATCGCCGTCCGCTGGAACGGCGAGCTGGGCGACGTCTCGATCCAGACCGCGGCCAGCTATGGCTGGGACCAGGACCCTGACGCCCCGAACGAACGCCGCGTCGCGGCCACGGCATCGCTGTTTCACAACCCCACCGGGCTGAACCTCGCGCTCGGCGCCAGCTCGCGCATCGACGGGCCGAACCAGGTCTACATCCGGGCCGGCTGGCGGACCGACCTTTTCGACGTCGGCACCACCTCGCTCTCCAGCGATTATTTCCGCGGCCGCGACTTCGTCACCGACGGCGCGCGGACCAGGAACTACGGGCTCTATGCCGTGCAGAGCTTCGATGCCCTGTCGCTGGACGTCTATGCCGGCTGGCGGCGCTTCAGCTACCGCGACCGGACACCGACAAGCTATCAGGACGCGAACGGCTTTCTGCTCGGTGCGCGCTGGTTCTTCTGAAGCCTCAACACATGTGATCTGGGAAGGATCGATTCAGATGGCAACCGATCTGGAGAGGGACCTCAAGGAACGGCTTGTCCGCTATGCGGCGATCGACACCCAGAGCGACGCGGACTCGCCGACGCAGCCAAGCACCGCTTCGCAACTGGATCTCCAGCGGCTGCTCGTCGAGGAACTGCGGGCAATCGGCGCCGCGGATGTCGTCCTGACCGATTACGGCACGGTGCTGGCGACGATCCCGGCCACCGTCGACGAAGACGTGCCAGTGGTGGGCCTCGTCGCCCATGTCGATACCGCGCCCGCCTACCACGCCAGCGGCGTCAAGCCGGTGGTTCATCGCAACTACGACGGCGGCGCCATCACCTTTGCCGACGCCCCGTCACTGGTCCTGTCTCCCGAGGGTTCACCGCCTCTGGCCGGCAAGGTCGGCCATGACATCGTCACCGCCAGCGGCACGACGCTGCTGGGCGCCGACGACAAGGCCGGCGTCGCCATCATCATGACCGCGGCGAGGCACCTTCTGTCGAACCCCGGCATTCCCCATGGCCGGATCCGCATCGCCTTCACCCCGGACGAGGAGATCGGGCGGGGCGTCGACCCAAGGCTGCCGGGCGACCTCGGCGCGGACTTCGCCTATACGTTCGACGGCGGCAGTCCGGGTGACATCGAGGCCGAGAGCTTCTCGGCGGATCAGGCGGTCGTCACCGTCACCGGCGTGTCGATCCACCCCGGCTGGGCCAAGGGCAAGCTGGTCAACGCGCTGCATCTGGCGGCCAAGATCGTGCAGACGTTGCCCCACGCAACCCAGACCCCCGAGGTAACGGAGGGGCGCGAGGGTTTCCTGCATGTCCACACCCTCAACGGCACTGCGGCCCGGGCCGAGGTGCGGATCATCCTGCGCGATTTCGAACTCGACGGGCTGGCAGCGCAGGGAAACATGCTGCGACTGGTCTGCGACGCCGTGGCCGCGACCGAGCCGCGGGCGTCGATCACCTGCGAGATCACGACGCAGTATCGCAACATGCGATACTGGCTCGAGGACAACCCCGGGCCGGTCGAACTGGCCCGGGCGGCGTATCGGGACCTCGGCCTCGAACCCGTCGAGGTGCCGATCCGTGGCGGCACCGACGGGTCGCGGCTGACCGAACTCGGCGTGCCGACGCCCAACCTGTTCACCGGCATGCAGGCGATCCACGGGCCGCTGGAATGGGTCAGCGTCCAGGACATGGCGGCCGCGACCAAAGTCTGCCTGAGGCTCGTAGAGCGCGTGGCCAAGCGGGAGCAGGTGGCGGCATAGCTCCTTCCCTGCGCGGCATCGCGGCGCGACTCGCCGTTTCTCCATCCCGCCTGCACCGCCACCCAACGACTGAAGGAACACCCCATGAGCAACGCAAGCCGCCACCTCGACGTCGCCTCGGCCGAAGACTATCTGCTGCGCTACCTGGCCATCGAAGGCGTGACGGGCGAGGAAAGGAAGATCGCCGAGGCGATCCGTGACGATCTGGTCGCCCTGGGCGTGCCGGCCGGCGCGATCCGCTTCGACAATGTTGCCGCGCGCATTCCGCTGCCCACCCAGACCGGAAACCTGATCGTCGACCTGCCCGGCACCCGGCCCGGGCCCAGGCTGCTGTTCTCGACGCATCTCGACACAGTGCCGCTTTGCGCCGGCGCCAAACCCCGGCGCGAGGGCGACCGGATCGTCGGCGACGGCACGACCGCACTGGGCGGCGACAATCGCACCGGCTGCGCCCTGCTTGTGGCGCTGGTTGAAACGCTGTTGAAGCACGACCTGCCGCATCCGCCGATCACCCTTCTGTTCACGGTGCGCGAGGAAAGCGGGCTGCATGGCGCGCGCGAACTGGATCCGAAGGATCTTTCGGGGGCGGCGATGTGCTTCAATGTCGACGGACGGCTGGCGTCGGAGCTCATCATCGGCGCGGTCGGCCAAGAGAACTGGGAAGTCGAGATCACCGGCAAGGCCTCGCATGCCGGCGTGGCACCGGAAAAGGGTATCTCGGCCACCCTGGTGGGCGCGCTGGGTCTTGCCGAGACGCGCGCGGCAGGCTGGTTCGGCAAGATCGTCCGTTCCGAGGGGCACGGCACCAGCAACGTCGGCATCTTCGGCGGGCGCAATGGGGCGGCGGCGGGCGATGCCACGAACGTCGTCACCGACTATGCCAGGCTCAGGGGAGAGGCGCGCAGCCCCAGCGAGGCGTTCACCGCCAGCATCACCGCCGGCATCCGCGCCGCTTTCGAGGCCGCACGCTCCCAGGTGACCGACAGCGAAGGCGGCATGGCGGAGATCGCGTTCTCCAACGTAAAGGCTTACCCGTCCTTCAACCTCGACAAGGGCAGCCCGGCCGTCAGCCACGCCGTGAAGGCCGTGCAGGCGATCGGGCTGGAGCCGACGTTCGTCTTTTCCAACGGCGGTCTGGATGCCAACTGGCTGGACAAGCATGGCGTGCCCACCGTCACCATCGGCGCAGGCCAGTACGAGATCCACACGATCAAGGAGTACGTCCACCTGCCTGAATTTGCGCAGGGGTGCCGACTGGCCATCGAACTGGCCACGCTCTGAGCGTCGACGCGGCCCGGACGCGGCCCGGACTCGGCGCAGCGCACCTGCGGCAGCGCGCTGCGCAGCGCCTTGCCGGGATTGCGAGCCGCGCCGTGTGACTGCCCGGGGGGGCGCCGCCGGCACATCGTCGAGGCGAAGGCCCCCTCGACCACCCGGCCGCGTCGCGAATCCAGGCAGACAGCCGAAGCGGCCCTGCCATGGCCACAAGCTGGAGACGGGTTTCACCTTCCGTGCAGCACCCACAAGAATGGGGAGCGGGCGCGGGCGAACCACGCGGGGGGGGGGCGCCGTTCGGCATGGCGGGATCGAGGCGCGCCATGCGACCTCGCGCCCGTCCGCTTATGCCAAGCCCATCCCTTTGCCAATCTTTCTATTCAGACGGCAGAACTGGCAGCCGAGCGCCGCTGAAGGGCGAGAATGGTTCTCCTTACACCAAGGGCAAAGGTCCGCTGTGGGTCGACCACAATGCCGCACCTGCGAAAGGGTCTTCGATGCCGCGGTCTGCATGAATGTCGCTGAAGGGCTCGAAGCGGACGGGCCCTTAAGCCCGACTCAAACCCTGTGCCCGTCGGCGGATTTTCCCTGCGGGTCTCTGCTTTCCCTGCGGCCAAGCCAGGCAGACACCTCACCTCACGTCACCGGAGATCCACACCGCCGCGACCACCGGCAGACCGAGGCCGCGCACCGCCGTCAGCGCCTGCTCCAGGTGCGCGCCGGTGCTGGCGACGTCGTCCACGACCAGGATCGGCCCGGACGGCTCGGCCACCCATATCAGCTCCGGCAGTCGCGCATTCCGTGCCGGATGCGAGACCCCGGCCAGCGGCCGATCCTCCCAGAGCTGGACGAACGCCGCGCCGAGCGCGTCTGCCACCAGCAGCGCAAGCCGCTTGCCGAAGCAGTCGCCGGTTCCGGAATGGCCGCAGGGCACCGGCGCCACCGCGTGGTCCGCCCAATCCCCGCGCAGCCGGCGCAGGACAGTCGCCAGTTCCGAGGCCGCCGCCTCCAGCACCGCCGGATCACGCGCAG
>PUNI01000172.1 GCA_003551745.1 Paracoccaceae bacterium
CCTCGGCCTTGGGCAGCCGCGGCCAGGTTTCCGACCGTTGGGCAGTGATCAGGGTAACGGCGTTCTCGGCACCGCCCATGATGCCAGTCGCGGGCGAGACATCGTTGGCGACGATCCAGTCGCAGCCCTTGCGGGCGCGCTTGGCTTCGGCCTGCGCCGTGACGTTCTCGGTCTCGGCCGCAAAGCCGACGACAAGGCGCGGCCGGCCCGTGCCCATCTGCGCAATAGTGGCCAGGATATCGGGGTTTTCGGCAAGCGTCAGCGCCGGGGCGCCCCCGTCTCCCTGTCCGGCGCCTTTCTTGATCTTCTGCGCCGACGCCCCGGCCACCCGCCAGTCGGCCACCGCGGCGGCGCAAACGGCCGCATCGGCGGGCAGACGCCCGTGCACCGCCTCTAGCATCTCGGCCGCCGTCTCCACACGCGTCACCTCCACACCATCGGGCGGCGGCACGGCGGCGGGGCCGGTGACGAAGCTCACCCGCGCGCCGAGGTCGCGCAGCGCGGCGGCGAGCGCCGCCCCCTGGGCTCCGGAGGACCGGTTGGCGATATAGCGCACAGGGTCGATGGGCTCATGGGTGGGGCCGGAGGTGACCAGCACATGCCGGCCCGTCAGAGGCCCCTGCAGAGGCTGCTGCCCAGGGCCGGCCCCGATCGCCGCCTCGATCGCGGCCAGGATGGTGGCGGGCTCCGCCATGCGCCCCGGCCCGAACTCCCCGCAGGCCATCTCGCCCTCGGCCGGGCCGACGAAGCGCACCCCGTCGGCCCGCAGTTGTGCGAGGTTGCGCTGCGTCGCGGGATGCTGCCACATCCGCACATTCATCGCCGGGGCCATCAGCACCGGCTTGTCGGTGGCCAGCAACAGCGTGGCGGCGAGATCGGGGGCGAGCCCTGCCGCGAGCCTCGCCATCAGATCGGCGGTGGCCGGCGCCACCACCACCAGATCGGCCGCACGGGAAAGCTGGATATGGCCCATCTCGGCCTCGTCGGTCAGGTCGAAGAGGTCGGAATAGACCTTCTCACCCGCCAGCGCCGACACCGACAGCGGCGTGACGAACTCGGCCCCGGCCCGGGTGAGAACCGGGCTGACAGAGGCGCTCGCGCCGCGCAGCAGCCGGATCAGCTCCAGCACCTTGTAGGCCGCGATGCCCCCGCCGATGAGGAGAAGAATGCGCCTGCCCGCAAGCATGACCGGCCTCCGGTTGGCTCCCCGACTGTCCGCTCCGCTTCTAGGCCGCGCGGGCGGGGCGCGCAACGCTCGTTACCGGAAGGCCTCGCAGGGGTCGGCGCGCTCCACCGGTTCGGTCACGATGACCCGGTCGAAGGGTGCGTCGGGGCCGGGGTCGACTTCGAACTGGCCGATGCTGAACACCGACAGCTCGGGCGCCGCGACCCCGAGCAGCGCCGGCACGCCCCAGTCGCGCCTGGCGTGGCCGGTGCCGGTGATCACCACGACCGGGCCGCCGGCAGCCTCGAAGGCATCGAGGGCGGCCTGCGCGAGGGCGGCATCGCGCAGGCGTTGCGCCTCGACCATGCCCGGCAGCATCGCCTCGGGCAGCGCGTCGCAATGGGCGGCGGCCTGCAGCGCCTCGCGGCGGCCCTGCTCCTGCGCTGGCAGCGGTTGATCGAGCCCGAAACGGGCCGCGCCGTCGCCAAACACCGCCGCGGCCCCGTCCGACACCGCCCGGCGCACCTCGTCACGCGGCCAGTCGCCCCCATGCACCGAAGCCTCGGGCGCCGCCGTGAAGATCGGGTGATACATGGCGAAATCGGGCCAGCCGCGCCCCTCCCAATCCACGGCATCGGCAAGGGCGGCGGCGTCGTCGCGCAACGCCGGTGTCACCGCAGCCGCCTGCTCGGGCAGCAGCATCTCGAAAACAAGTGCGGCCGGCGCGAGGCCGGCCACGATCTCTGCCTGGTTGACGTGATGCGCGGGATTGTCGTGCACCTCGCCGATGATCACCACGTCGGCCTGCGGCACCTCCGCCGCCGCGGGCGAGGCTGCCAGCAGGAGTGTGGCGCCGAGGCGCCTCACGCGAGGAAATGCTGGACTTCGCGGGTCTGGGCCTCGATGCTCCTGCGCATCTTCGCGAAGGCCGCAGCCTCCAGCTGGCGCACACGCTCCTTCGAGAGCCGCAGCTCCTGGCCCAGGCTCTCCAGCGTCCGAGGCTCGGCCCGCAGCTTGCGCTCACGCACGATGAACTGCTCCCGCTCGTTAAGTGCCCCGAGTGCCGTGGCCAACCAGCCACGCATCGCCGCAGCATCATGCGACTCGGCCACGATTTCCGCGGCCTGGGTGCGGTCGTCCTCCAGCGCATCGATCCATTCGCGTCCGTCCTCGTCGGACGACTGCGTGGCGTTCAACGAGAAGTCCGATCCGGCCAGACGCCCTTCCATCATCTCGACATCGGCCAGCGGCACGCCGACCTCGCGGGCCACCATCTCGCGCATCTGGTGGGCGTCCAACGTCTCGCCGCGGGCCTTCGCCTCGCGCTCCAGCCGCGCCTGCACCCGGCGCATGTTGAAGAACAGCGATTTCTGACTGGAGGTCGAGCCGGTGCGCACCATCGACCAGTTGCGCATCACATAGTCCTGAATGCTCGCCTTGATCCACCACACCGCATAGGTGGAGAAGCGCACGCCCCGGTCGGGGTCGAACTTGTCGGCCGCCTTCATCAGGCCGAGGCTGGCTTCCTGGATGAGGTCGTTCATCGGTGCGCCATAGCGACGGAACTTCGCCGCCATCGAGATTGCCAGCCGCATGTAGGCCGTGATGAGACGGTGAAGCGCCTGCTCGTCGCGCTGATCGCGCCAGGCATAAGCCAGACGCAACTCGGTCTCGGCGTCGAGAAGCTCCGCCTTCATCGCGCGGCGCGACAATGTCTGATCGTTGAAGCCGTCAAAAGCCATGTCGGAAACCCCCCGGTTTCGCCCGACGTGCGGGCCTGTGCTCAAGTCTACGGGTAAGACGGCATATCGGATCAATGCAAGGTTGCGCGTTTGCGAACAAATCTCGCGCAACTTTGAACACAAGCGCGACAACCGCACAGCATTAACACTTCGTAAACCCTCTCCTCCTAGCCGTTAACGATCGGGCAGACGGACTGGGGCGAGGGTCAGGGCATGGTCGCGCGCACCTTCACGGTGGCGTTCGAAGGCGTGGACGCACGACTGGTGGAAGTGCAGTGCGCCGTTACCGCCGGCCTGCCGGCCTTTGGTATCGTCGGTCTGCCGGACAAGGCCGTGTCCGAGGCGCGCGAGCGGGTGCGGGCGGCGCTGGCGGCGATGTCGATCGCCCTGCCCTCCCGCCGCATCACGGTCAACCTCGCCCCGGCCGACCTGCCGAAGGAGGGCTCGCATTTCGATCTCGCCATCGCGCTGGCGCTGCTGGCCGCGCTCGATGTGGTGCCACGCGACGCCGCAGAGGAGACGGTGGCCCTGGGCGAACTGTCACTTGATGGGCGGCTGATGCCGGTGGCCGGCGCCCTGCCCGCCGCCATGAGCGCGGCCGAGCACGACCGCAGCCTGCTGTGCCCGTCTGCCTGCGGGGCCGAGGCAGCGTGGGTCGGGGCGACCCGGGTGCTGGCCGCCGGGTCGCTTGCGGACGTGCTGCGCCACTTCACCGGGCAGGCGCCGCTGGAGGCGGCTGAGCCCGGCGAGTTGCGTCCCCGCGAGTTGATGCGCGACCTGCGCGACGTGAAGGGGCAGGAACGCGCCAAGCGGGCGCTGGAGATCGCCGCAGCGGGTCGGCACCATCTGCTCATGGTGGGCGCCCCCGGCTCGGGCAAGTCGATGCTGGCCGCCCGGCTGCCGGGCATCCTGCCCGAGCTGATGCCGGACGAGGCTCTGGAGACGGCGATGATCCATTCGCTCGCCGGGCTGATCGAGGAGGGCGGCATCCGGCGCGAGCGCCCGTTCCGCGATCCGCATCACACCGCCTCGGTGGCGGCCATCGTCGGCGGCGGGCGCGGCGCCAAGCCCGGCGAGATCAGCCTTGCCCACAACGGCGTGCTGTTTCTCGACGAGTTTCCCGAGTTCCCGCGCACCGTGCTGGAGACCCTGCGCCAGCCGATCGAGACGGGCGAGGTGGTGGTGGCCCGCGCCAACGCCCATGTCCGCTATCCCTGCCGCTTCCTTCTGGTGGCCGCCGCCAACCCCTGCCGCTGCGGGCATCTCGCCGAGGCCGAGCGCGCCTGCTCGCGGGCGCCGGCCTGCGGCGAGGAATATCTGGGCCGCATCTCCGGCCCGCTGATGGACCGTTTCGACCTGCGCGTGGAGGTGCCCCCGGTGCACTACCGCGACCTCGACCTGCCGCCGTCCTCCGAGGGCTCGGCCGAGGTGGCCGCACGGGTCGCCGCGGCGCGCGCCGCGCAGGCCCAACGCTTTGCGGGAGCGCCCGGCGTGCGCGTGAATGCCGACGCCGAGGGTGCGCTGCTGGAGGAGGTCGCGACACCGGATGCCGAAGGCCGCGCACTGCTCGCCCGCGTCGCCGAGCGGCTCGGGCTGTCGGCGCGGGGCTATCACCGGGTGCTCAGGGTGGCCCGCACCATCGCCGATCTCGACGGCGCGGAGACGGTGCGCAAGCCCCATGTGGCCGAGGCCGCCAGCTACCGGCTGGTGGCCGCCCCCCAGGCCGTGCGCGCCTGAAGGCAGCGCGCGAGGAAGGCGCCGGCCTCGGCGACCGTCCCCCGCGCCTCGGGGATCCAGCCCAGGAAGGCCGGCCAGGCATGGGGCAGATCGCCGGCGATGCGCGCCTCTGCCTGCCCGCCTGCCGCGCGCATCCGCGCCGCCATGCGCAGCGCATCGTCGCGCAGGAGCTCGGTCTCGGATGCGAAGAGCAGTGCGGGCGGCGGCGCCGACCAGCCGGCGAACAGGGGCGAGGCGCGCGGGTCCTGAGGATCGGCCCCTTGCAGCCAGAGCTGCCGCATGAAGGCGGCCCGTTCCGCCGGCAGCATCGCATCGCGGCCGGCATTCTCCCGGAAGGACGCCCCGGAGAAGGTCAGATCGACCAGCGGCGAAAAACAGACCACCGCAGCCGGCTGCGGCAGGCCGCGCGCCGGCATTTCGGCCAGAAGCGCCAGTGCCAGGCCTCCACCGGCACTGTCGCCGGCCAGCGTCAGGGTTTCGGCGGCATGGCCACGGTCGAGAAGCGCCCTATAGGCCGCGAGCGCATCTTCCAGCGCCGCCGGAAACGGGTGCTCCGGCGCAAGCCGGTAATCCGGCAACAGCGCGCGCTGCCCGGCCGCCTCGGCCAGCGTCCCCGCCAGCGCCCGGTGGGTGCGCGGCGAGCCCATCACGAAGGCGCCGCCGTGGAGGTAGAGCATGACACCGGCGGTGTCCGCGTCCGGCTCGGCCCAGAGCGACGGCACGCCGACATGGTCGTGGCGGAAGTGATGGCCAGGCGGGTCGGCGAGGAAAAGGCGCGCGCCGCGCAGAAAGCTCTCGCGCGCGGCTTGCGGATCGGTCTGCCGGGCCAGCATCGGGCGCACGC
>PUNI01000374.1 GCA_003551745.1 Paracoccaceae bacterium
AGATCGGGGTCGGCGCCCACCAGCTTGCCACCCTTGCGCAGCCCCTCGACGAAGAGCCGCTCTCCATCGGCCGAGGCCTCGGCCTGCGCCACGGTCAGGCCCGCGACACGTCCGCCCGCGGGGATGCGGAAGGCGCGGATCTCGTGCTGGTGCCAGGCGCTGCCCATGCCGGCCGCGGGCGCGCCGATGGAGTTCTCGCGCTCGTAGCGGGCGCATTCAGCGACCAGATCGATGCGCAGAAGCTTGGGGCCCACGAAGGCGAGGATCCAGCCGGTGCCGACGGTGCCGAAGATGTAGGTGATGGCGTAGGCCACCGGAATCAGGTTCTCCTGTTCGGTGATCTGCTCGGCCGACAGGCCGCCGCGCGCCATCGCGTCGGTGGCGATGCCGATCGAGGCCGAGATGGTCTGCGAGCCGGCGAGCAGCCCCGCCGCGAGCCCCGGCCCGTAGCCCGCCACCCAGGCGGCCCCGACCACGCAGGCCAGCACTATAAGGCAGATCACCACCGCGAACACCGCCTGCGGCAGGCCGTCGGAGGCGACGCCGCGCACGAACTGCGGCCCCACCCCGAAGCCGACGGCAAACAGGAACATGATGAAGAAGATCGACTTGATCTGGTCCGAGATCTCGATCCCGAACTGCCCGACGAGGATTCCCGCCAGCAGCGTCCCGGTGACCGCGCCGAGCGAGAAGGAGCCGAACTTGCGCGCTCCGACCCAGTAGCCGACGCCGAGGGTAATGAAGATCGCCAGTTCGGGATGGGCGCGCAGTGTATTCGGGATCCAGTGGATCAGGTGCTCGATCATGCGTCATCACTCCGGCGGGGGGGCGGGGCAGTGAGAACAGGCGGCGCGCCCCGCCTGCCGCCGGGCGCGACGGGATGCCGCGTCAGTGTGCGGCGATCAGCACTTGCTGGGCGCGACCTTGTGCGGATCGTGCAGCTGGGGAGGCGTGATGTTGCCGCCATGCTGCTCGAGCCACTTGCAGGCCGACACGATGTCTTCCGACAGACCTTTCAGCACGTTGCGGTTCAGGTGCGGCCGCACCACGATGCGCAGCGAGTTGATGTCCTGCGCGTCATGCGGCATGGCATAGGCCGACAGCACCCAGCCGCGCTCGCGCACCTTGGCCGAGACGTCGAACTCGCTGAAGTTGGTGTACTGGTCCTTCAGCGTCAGCGCGACGACCGGAATGCGCTGGGTCTCGTTCATGATGGTGAAATAGCCGCTGTCCACCAGCAGGTCGCGCAGATACTGCGAGTTCGCCACGGTCTGCTTCATGATCCGCTCGTAGCCCTCGAAGCCGAGCCGGATGAAGCCGTAATACTGCAGCGCGATCTGCGCGGCATTGCGCGAGAAGTTCAGCGTCGCGGTGGGCATCTCGCCGCCCAGATAGTTGACGTAGAACATCAGGTCGTCGTTGAAGACGCTGCGCTCGCGGAAGACCACCCAGCCAAGGCCCGGCGGCACCAGGCCGAACTTGTGGCCCGAGGCGTTGATCGACTGCACCCGCGGCAGGCGGAAATCCCATTCATAGTCGGGATAGCAGAACGGGTTGACGAAGCCGCCCGAGGCGCCGTCGATATGCATGGGGATGGAGATGCCCGTGCGCTTCTCGTAGGCGTCGAGCCAGTCGTGGATCTCCTGGATGTCGTCATCCTCGCCGGTGAAGGTCTGCCCGGCGATGGCCACGACGCAGATCGTGTTCTCGTCGACGAACTCGTCCAGATGCTCGGCCGTCAGGCGATAGTTGCCGGGCTTGAGCGGCACGATCCGCGGCTCCACGTCGAAATAGCGCAGGAACTTCTTCCACACGATCTGGACGTTGCCGCCGGTGACCATGTTGGGCTTTCTGCCGTCCTTGCCCGCCTTCTCGCGCGCCTGGCGCCAGTTCCACTTGTGGGCCAGCCCCGCCAGCATGCAGGCCTCCGACGAGCCGACCGTGGCCGCGCCGTAGGGTTCCACGTCCTTGGGGCCGTTCCACAGCGTGTGCAGCCATTTCACCATCCGTCGCTCCATGGCGAAGAGCTGCGGATACATATCGTGGTCGATGTGGTTCTTGAGGATGTGCTCCCGGGCGAGTTCTGCCTCCTCGGGCTCCATGAAGGTGGTGACGAAGGACGACAGGTTCATCTCCGGCCGCGCGTCCGTCCACGCCTCGCTGTTGACGATCGCCTTGGCGGCGCGCGGATGCACCCCTTCCCGCGGCATGTGATCGTCCGGGATCTCCATGTTGAACATGTCCCAGGGGCTCATCTTGCTGTGGTCGTCCATCGCTGCGTTCCTTTCCTGAAATGGAAACCGCCGAAAAATACCCGCGGGCGACCCTCTCGGTTCCCCGTCGCACCTCCTCGGCTGCGACTCCTCGCGGGGACGATTGCACATCCGCACGACGAGTGGCAACGCCCCGGCTCGCGCGCCTCGGGGCACGGGGCACGCGCCTGCAAGCGCGCGTCCACGCCCGGCGGATCGGGCCGGCGGGGAGTTGTGGAAAACGGGTTGCCGCCCGCGCCGGTTGATGGGAGGGTGTTGGCCTGACGAGGGAATAGAGGAAGTTCGAGAGATGATTGGACGGGTTTCCATAGCGCTGGCCGCGGCTCTGGCTCTGTCGGCCTGCCAGATCGACATCGTCGAGCCGGGTCCGTCGCCGAGCCGGCCGTCGGTCGACGACCGCCCCTCGCGGGCGGTGATGCGCGACGCCTGCGCCCGGGAGGCCCAGGATCAGGGCGTCGCCGTGGTCTCCATCGGCGAGTTCGTCACGGTCACCGGCAGCGGCGGCCGGGACATCGGCACCTCGACGATGATGCGGGTGTCGCGCGGCGGCGAGGTCTTCGACGTGCGCTGCAGCTACAGCTTCGGCGACGAGATCGCGCGCATCACGCTCGCCTGACGCCCAGCTTCTGCGGGAGCGTCCGCGCCGGCATCGCTGGCGCGGGCCGGTCGTGGCGCTAAGGCCCGGCCGGGTGGTGCCCGGAGCGGGCTTGCGCAGCGACGCGGCGAAGCACTCGCGACCTCATTCCCCTGCCGGCTGGCCCTTGGCCCGGGCCTCCAGCGCCAGGGTGCGTTCCAGCAGGAGGGCATAGATCGGGCGACCGCCGCAGCGCTGCGCGACCAGTTCGGCGGTGGCGCAGGTCAGCACGATCGGCAGCATCAGCACATAGGCTCCCGTGAGTTCGAGGATCAGCACGGCGCCGACCAGCGGCGCCCGCACCGAGGCCACGAAGAGCCCGCCCATCGCGCAGATCGCGAAGGCGGCGGGGTCGATCCCGATGTCGGGCAAGAGCAGATCGGCCGCCTCTGCGAAGGCCAGGCCCAGGCAGAAGGCGAGCGCGAGCATCGGGGCGAAGATGCCGCCGGGCACGCCGCTGGAATAGCTGCCCACCAGCGTCGCGAAGCGAACGACCGAGAGCAGCACGAGCGCCCCCAGCGCCACATGCTGCGCGCCAAGCTCCACCACCACGTGCTCGCCGCCCGTCACCGACTGCGGCAGCACCACGAGCAGCGTGCCGACCGCGAGGCCGATGACCGCCGGATAGAGATAGGGCGACCAGCGCGCGGTGCGGGCGGCGAAGTCCAGAAGCCGCAGGAGGCTCGCGTTCAGCAGCACCCCGACGAGCCCGACGCCAAGGCCGAGGAGCAGGAAGGCCGGCAGCAGCCCGAGTGGCGGCATCTCGGCGGCCACGGGCATCATCGGGCCGGTGCCGGTGATCGCCTGGGTGACGCTGGTGGCGACGACGGCGGCGACGAGCAGGCCGAGATAGGTGCGCAGGTTGTTGGGGAACTCCTCGCGCATCTCCTCGATCACCAGCAGCACGCCGCCGACCGGTGCGTTGAAGGCGCTGGCAAGCCCGGCCCCGGCGCCCGAGGCCAGCAGGCCGCGGCGTTCCGTCTCGCTGGTCCGGTAGGTCTCGGACAGGGCAGCGCCCACCGACGCGCCCATGTGGATCGTCGGGCCCTCGCGGCCGAGCGCCAGACCGGAGCCGAGCGCGATCAGCCCGCCGAAGAGCTTGACCGGCAGCACGAGCCGCCAGCGCAGCCGGCGTTTGCCGACCATCGCGCCCTCGATCTCCTGCACGCCGCTGCCGCTGGCCTCGGGCGCATAGCCGCGGACGAGGGCCACGGCGAGCAGCGTCATGGTCATGGTGATCGCCGCGCTGGCGGCGACGAGGGGAAGCCCGGAGAGCTCGCCGGCAAGGCGACGCGGCCAGACCAGCAGGGCGTCGATTCCGAGCAGGAAGAGCGAGCCGACGAGCCCGGCGCCCAGCCCGGTCAGCGCGCAGAGAAGCAGGAACCGGGCCTCGGAGCCACCCTCCGCGCCGTCGCCGCCCTCGCCACCGTCGCCCTCGGTCGCGTCCGTCTCGCCCATGGCCCCTCGACGTTGCTGTGGCGCCCGGTCGGCGCTGCTGACGGACGTCACATCGCCGGGCGATGCACGCAAAGTGCGTGCCCCGGCGCCGCGTTCGCGCGCGGCGAGCCTTGCGCGATCCGGGCAGGCGGATCAAGCCCCTGCGGGCCGGGTCGTGCCGGGCCGGGACGCAGGGGCGTCAGGGCGCCGACGGCACCGCGAGGGCGAGGAATCCGGCGATCTGCTGCCGGATGGCGTCGTGATGGCCGAGGAGCAGATGGCCGCCACTCTCGAGCAGCACCATCTCGGCGCCGGGGATGGCCGCGGCGGTGAAACGGGCGGTAGAGACGGGGGTGATCTGGTCGTCGCCGGCATGGACGATCAGCACGGGCGCGCGGATCGCAGATGGGTCGATGGCCGCGGCGGGGTCGATGGCGGCCCCCTCGTTGGCGAGCCCGGCGCGGCGCGCGGTCACCGGCAGGAAGGCGGCGATCATGGCGTCGAGGAAGGCGGCCTCGGCCTCGGTCATCTGCGGCATCAGATCGGCGCGGGCGTCGAACACCGGGGCGAGCGCCCGCGGGGCGATCCGCAGGGTGGCCCAGAGCGGCAGGTCGGTGGCAAAGAGCGCGTCATACAGCCACAGCGGCACCGGCAGCGCCTGCTGCTCGGCCGTCAGCGGCGCGTAGGGGGCCAGCGAGAGCAGGATCAGCGCCTCGGTGCGCTCGGGGTGGCGCAGCGCGAACTGCAGCGCCGGGGGCCCGCCGCCGGACATGGCCAGCACCACGGCGCGATCGATGCCGAGCCCGTCGAGCAACCCGGCGAGGGCGTCGGCCTGCGCCGCGGTGGAGGCATCGCCGGGCAGCGGCGAGCCCGGATAGCCGAAGCGCGAGGGGGCGATCCAGCGGTAGCCATCGGGCAGGAAGGCCCGGGCCAGCAGCGCGCCCTGGTCATGCCCGCCGCCGGCGCCGTGGATCGCCAGCACCGGCGCCCCGGCCCCGCCCTCGGCAAAGGCCACCGGCCCCTGCGCCGTCGCCACGCTGCCGACCCCGGCCAGCCCGTCCTGCCGCGCGCGCATGTCGCGCTGGTAGAGCCAAGCCGCCAGCGCCAGCGCCGCGACCAGGACGAGAAGGACGGCCCGG
>PUNI01000549.1 GCA_003551745.1 Paracoccaceae bacterium
CGCATCCACGGGCCGTTCGTCAGTGACGAGGAGGTCGAGGAGATCGTGACCCACCTCAAGAGCTTCGGCGCGCCGGACTACGTCTCCGGCGTGCAGGAGGGCCCCGAGGACGGCCGCGAAGCCGACATCGACGCGGTCCTCGGCCTCGGCGGCGGCGACGGCGGCGACGCCGCCCTCTACGACCAGGCCGTCGCCATCGTCGCGAAAGACCGGAAATGCTCCACCAGCTACATCCAGCGCAAACTCGGCATCGGCTACAACAAGGCCGCCCGACTGGTCGAGCAGATGGAGGACCAGGGCGTCGTCACCCCCGCCAACCATGTGGGCAAACGGGAGATCCTGGTGCCGGAGGTTTGAACCAATAAGCGATCAGCCTCACTTCCTCCGGCTGGGCGGCGCCTTACCCAAAGGTCAAGAAGTCCAGCGGCCGAAGAATCAACAAGTGCCGGTCAGTGACATGTGCAAAAAACCTTCTGAGCCATTGAACTATCAAATTGAGATCTCAAATCTCTTCTGCTCACCTCTCTATTGCCTCCCATGAGGAAGCAGCGAGAGCGACCCGTCCATTTTCCGTTACAACCAAACCACACGGCACGCCATCGACGCAGCAGCCTCGAATAAGCTGCATGCCCTCAGTTCCTTGCCCCTGCATCCCAGACGCAAAGGTTGCCACAACGTCACCATTATTTCGAACCCTTAAACGTACTCCCGAACTGATCAAATCGAGGCGTGAGATCTTAATTGCGTTTGGCATCATGAACTTTAGCAAAAGAAGAATTTTGTAGTTTGCTCGCCGGACAGTGAGAGATTGCCCCCTCCAGACAACATCCCAATTGGCTTTGGAAATCGAAACCTCATTCCGAACAATCTCAAACATAGTGCGCCCATTGCGATCACAAATGCGCATATTAATCAACACTGCTGGCCTAGCACCGATCTCAACCTCAAAGCCCAAAACAGTCCGGTCCGCCACCCTGATGACTTCACCGGTGCATCGAAACCTATTGCTTCCCATTAGCACTATTGGAGGCACGCTCCCCACAAGGTCATCGATGCCAAAGGATACATCTTCTCTCAATCCCGAGGGATCGGCATTATACTTTGCGACAGTGCCCTTGTTAATAAGACCCATTGTGGTCTTCTGGTGGCAACTGCCACACAATAAAGTAATACCGTCCGCTGAGTGTGATCTCGCGTCGCGAAACGGTGGGTCAAAGTGCTCGTAGCTTATGATTGGATTGCCACAAATAACACAACCGAACCCGCACCTTTGACGGACCTTCCGTTTTACTTCTTCTGGTACATTTCTCGACAATCCAAATCGGTTATAGCTAACCATTTTTCATTTCTAAACCTTGGTGATCGGTGTAAGGCTGGAGGTTGCCCGACACCCTGCGATCTTTCAAGCGAGTACCCGCACCTGCTTGGCCCTCTATGTCGCTCTGCACGCACCGGTCATCGACCCGCGGCTTGCCATGGCTCTTCGCGAAGAACCGCTGCAGCCGCTCCATCTGTTCGTCCGTCAGCCCGAAAAGGTTTCTCACCCTCTCCCCCGTTAGTTCGGGAGCTTGGATCACGCAGGCCGGAGAGCCTCAAGCAGATCAAAGGGGCCCGACCCTAGTCAGACGCCGCTTCGACTAACTGAAGGCGAGGAGCACTGTTTTCCCTGACGACGTAAGGCCGCCCTTCAGGCGGCGCCGGTCTCGGAGGGCAGGTCGGACGGGAAGCGGACCACGCGGCCGCGCCCGGCCCGCTTGGCGGCATAGAGCGCCCGGTCGGCATCGCCGAGCATGCGGTCCGGGTTGGGCTCGGGGTAGTCGGTCGAGACCGTCGTGCCGATGCTGGCCGAGATGCGGCACGCATGCCCGGCATAGGCGATCGGTTCCTCGATCCGGCTGAGGATGCGTTGGGCGATCCCGTCGAGCATGTCCGGATCTGTCAGGTCGGGCAGCACGAGCACGAACTCGTCGCCGCCCACCCGGGCCACGATATCGCCGCCGCGGGTCTCCTCGCGCAGGATGCGGCCGACCTCGACGAGCACGTGATCGCCGGCGCCGTGGCCGAGCGTGTCGTTGACCTGCTTGAAGAAATCCAGATCGATGTGGACCAGCCCGAAGGGCATGCCGGCGCGGCTGCTGGCGCGCATCACCTGATCCATGGCGCGGCGGTTGCGCAGGCCCGTCAGCGTGTCGGTCAGCGCCTCCTCCTCCGCCTGGGTCTTGGCGTTGTGGAGCTTGTGGTTCAGCCGGCGCAACTCGTCCAGCACAGCGGATTTCGCCTCGATCAGGTAGAGCATCTCCACCGTCAGGTCGGTGGCCGCAAAGTCGGAGTCGGTGAGCCTGTGCAAGGCCACGGCCTCGGCAAGCGCGATCCCGAAGGAGAGGTTGAAGAGCAGCCCCTGGCCAGCCTCCAGCGGCACGGCCTCGCCCTTGAAGCCGGTGTGCGGCCGCGCCTTCAGGCCCAGCTTCAGCCGCGTTCCGGCGAGCGCCGACAATCCCGTGGTCGAGACCACCCCCCTCGGGCGATGCATCTCGAACACATCGAAGAAGCTGCGGCCCTGAAGCGGCTCGCCGGCCATCAGCTTGACGAGGGTCCGGCCCGCCCCGTCGATCACGCCGTCGGGTGCGACACGCAGATGCAGCGGCATCAGCGCCCCGAGCGCCGCATCGCCGAGCAGCACCGCCGGGATCCGGGCCGCCACGCCTAGTGCGCCCCGGCTGCGAGATCGAAACGGCGCCCGGCGGCGAAGCTCTGATCGAAGAGATCGATCTCGATGAGTTCCGCCCCGTCGCAGGTGCCCGCGTGCTCCAGAAACACCAGCGCGCCGTAATCATCCGCCATGGCCCGCAGGATGCCCGCGAGCACCTGCCCGAAGCCCGGCTGCGGCGTGTGCAGGGACAGGGTGAAGCGCCCCTCTGCCCGTTCCTCGACGAGGATCTGGGGCAGGTCGAGATCAGGCACCGCGAGCCGCACCCGGCCCGGCAGATCGTCGATCGAGTGCAGGAACTCGACGAAATCGACCCCGCCGAACCGCAGCAGGCGGCGCAGGGATTCGCGATCGGGGTGCGAGACGAGATAGGTTCCCAGATCCTCGAGCAGCGACTCGCGGGTGCGGTGAAGCTGGGCGGCGGCCGCATCCAGCAGCCGATGCGTGACCGCATCGTCATACTGCATCATCGGCTCGAAACCCTCTGCCGGCACCTCTGCCGCTGCGGCAATCCGCTGCCAGGCTTCCGCGCCGAAACTGTCGCGCAGAAAGCACTGGATCGCCCGATTGATCAATCCGTGCATCGATATGTGCTCCCCAAACCCTGCGCGAAACTACGGGCGCACGGGTTAACAAAGCCTGAAGTCTGGCGGTCGGGAGCCTTGGGATTTCGTCCGCGGTGGTACGAAAAGCGGTGCGAATGCAATCTATTGGCGCGCAGGGTTCCGGCGTGCTACCGGCGGTTGCGCAAGCCTTCTGACGCCACGACCCCCTGCTCAGAAGTCGGTGGGCGCGCCACCCTGGGCCTTCCGCCGCGCCACGAATTCCGCAAGGGCCTCGCGGCGGCTGGCGTCCATCGGGGGCGGTTCGAACTCGGCGAGGATCTCCCGATAGATGCGATGCGCCCGGGTCAGCGTGTCTTCCGCCCCGGCCAGTTGCCAGGCCTCGAAGTTGCGCCAGTCGCTGGCGAAGGGGGCATGGAAGGCCGTGGCGTATCGCGCCTCGGTATGGGCGCAGCCGAAGTAATGCCCGTCCGACCCGACCTCGCGGATCGCCTCGATGGCCAAGTCCTCGCCCGAGGTCGCCCAGAGCGCCGGTTCGCAATACCGCTGGATGATCTGCAGCATCTCGCAGTCCATCACCAGTTTCTCGGGG
Source organism: Paracoccaceae bacterium (assembly GCA_003551745.1). Classification (GTDB taxonomy): domain Bacteria; phylum Pseudomonadota; class Alphaproteobacteria; order Rhodobacterales; family Rhodobacteraceae; genus Rhodobaculum. The sequence goes on from PUNI01000549.1 coordinate 3,863, forward strand.
CTGGCGATCAGTCCGCCCTCCAGCCAGCCGGCGGCGTGGTAGACCATGTTGGCGCCAGCCTGCACCGCCGACCAGAGCGAGTTGCAGGTCTCCCACATCGCCTGCGCGTCGGGGATGTTGGCCGTGCAGACCCCCGACGCCCGCAGCGGCAGACCGTAGAAGCGGGCCATCTGCCCCGTCATCTGGGTCGCGCGCATGTATTCCGGGGTGCCGAAGGCCGGTGCGCCCGAGCGCATGTCGACGTTCGAGGTGAAGGTGCCGAGCGCGACCGGACAACCCGGGCGCACGACCTGCAGAAGTGCGATCGCCGCCAGCGACTCGGCCAGCGACAGCGCCACCGCGCCGGCCAGCGTCACCGGCGCCATCGCCCCGGCCAGCGTGAACGGCGTGACGATCAGCGGCTGGCCGCGGCGCGCGAGCCGCATCGCCCCGTCCAGCATCGGGAAATCATGCTTGAGCGGCGAGACCGAGTTGATGTTGGTGTACATCCGCGGGGCGGCCTCGAACTCCTCATGGGTCAGCCCGGCGGCGAGGCGCACCATCTCCATCACGTCCTCGACCCGCTCGCGGCCGAGGCAGTAGGCGTGCACCACCTTGTCGGTGAGCGTGAGTTTCTCGTAGAGGCAGTCGAGGTGGCGGACGGCCGGGTGGATGTCGAGCGGCTCCACCGGATAGCCGCCGGCGACATGGATGCAGTTGAAATACTGCGTCAGCTTCATGAGTTCGCGAAAGGTCTCGAAGTCGCCCGGCCGCTTGCCGCGGGCCATGTCCCAGGCGTTCGGCGGCGAGGAGACGTTCACGAAGACCATGTGGCGCGCGCCCAGCGTCACCGCGCGGTCGGGGTTGCGCGGGGTGATGGTGAAGGAGGCGGGCGCCTGCCGCAGCATCTCCATCACGAAGGCCTCGTCCATCCGGACATTGGCGCCGCTGACGCGGCAGCCGGCGCGAGCGAGAACGGTGCAGGCCTCGGGGTTGAGAAACTCGATGCCGATCTCGGACAGGATCCGCATGGCGCCACGGTGCAGCGCCTGCACGCCTTCGCCGTCCAGCGGTTCGGTGGGCCGGTCGGGGTTGAGCGGCACCCGCCAGGGCATCTGCGCGACGGCATGCCGGCCGGCACGGGCGCGCCCGCCGCTGCGCCCGCCCGCCCGCCGCCGTGCCCTCGCCTCGCCGTCCATGCGCGTCTCCCGCTGCCGTCCGGCCGAGATGAAAGGAGCCCGGATGCCGGGAGTTTGCCGATTCCGACCGCGGCTGTCGCTTTCCGACCCCGGTGCGGCGGTTGCGCCTGTCGTTCCTCGCTGCGATGGTCCGCGGCAAGAACGGGGGGAGGCATGACGACGACGCTGCTGAGCCATCCGGCCAGTCGTGACCACATCACGCCCTCGGGACATCCCGAGCGGGTGGCGCGCATCGAGGCTGTCGAGGCCGCTCTGGCCGACGCACGTTTCGACGCGCTGGCGCGCGAGACGGCGCCGGCGGCCAAGGAGGCCGACATCCTGCGCTGTCACCCGCCGCGCTATCTCGCATGGCTGCGCGACCGCATCCCCGCCACCGGCACGCAGGCGCTCGATCCCGACACCCATGTCTCGCCGGGATCGCTGGAGGCCGCCCTGCACGCGGC
>PUNI01000278.1 GCA_003551745.1 Paracoccaceae bacterium
CCTGGTCGGATTTGTAGTTCCCGGTCAGCACATGCATGATCAGGTTCACGCCGAAGCGATGCGCGATCTCGCGCTGCCGCTCGCCGGCCTGGCCGCGGCCAATCTGCATCATCGGCTGGCCGCGTTCGTTTACCGCCCAGGCCGAGGCCCAGTCATTGCCGCCCACCACCACCGGCGTCACCCCGTCGTTGAGGTTGCGGAACGGCATCCCCTCGACCAGCTCGGCATCCGGCGGCGACGCCTCTACCCAGACCTCGCCACTATGCCGGCCGGGGAAATCCTGGATCAGGTAGAAGGTGCGGGTCAGCACATGGTCGTCGGGGACCGGTTCCAGCGGCGGGATGTCGAGCGGTCGGGCGATCTCCTGCAGCCGCCGGCCGTTGGGCGAGGAGAAGCCGAAGCCCGCCATGTCGGCGTCGCGGGTGTCGAAGAGGATCATGCCGCCGCCGCGCAGATAGCGGTTCAGCCGGGCATAGGCGGCTTCCGAAGGCGTCGGCGTGTCGGCGGTGATCGGCCAGTAGAGGAAGGGAAAGAAGGCCAGTTCGTCGTTCTCCAGATCGATCCCGATCGGTTCGGCCGGTTCGACCGTCGTGCGCTGGAACAGCGTCTGCGAGATGCCGCGCAGCCCGGCGGCGGCGACCTGATCGACCCGCGGATCGCCGGTCAGCACATGGGCCAGAACCACCTCGGCGGTGGCGGTCAGCGCGAGGCGGTCGTCGGCCGCCGTCTCCGCCTGCCCCGGCGCCGGCATCATCACCAGCGCCAGACCGGCCAGCATCGCCGCCGTCGCCCGCGCCCCGACGAGCCGTCCCGAGAGCCAGAGCGCGGCGAGGATGTCGGCCATCAGCAGGACGAGCGCCCCGCCGAGGAAGGCGCCCTTCAGCGGCGTCTCCCGCGGCGCGACCAACCCCTCGACCGGCACCCGCGCGGGCCAGGCGACCGGCGCCAGCACCGTCTCTTCGCCCACGGCGTTGACGGCAAGCCGTCGGTCGGAGGCGGCATAGACGCCGGGCGGCAGGTCGGGGCCGATGCCTTCGCCCGCCAGCGCCTCGGCCAGCGCCTCGCCGGGCACGCCGGGCAGGCTGCCGGCCTCGCCCACGGTGCCGAAACCGTCCACAAGCCGCTCGGCGACCCAGGTGGAACCGGCGAGTTCCTCGGCATCTGGGCGCGCGGGCCGGGTGGAGACGGCCAGCCGCTCCAGCATCTGCACGAAGAGGCCAGAGATCGGCAGCGTCGACCATTCGGCGCTGGCGGTGACATGAAACAGCACCACCTGGCCCTGCCCCAGATGCCTGCGGGTGACCAGCGGCGTGCCGTCGGCGAGCCTCGCGATGCTGCGCTCGGCCAGCTCCGGGTCGGGCTGGGCCAGCACCTGGCTCTGGACGGTCACATCGGGCGGCACCGCGAGGCCGTAGAAGGGCGAGTCCTCGTCGAAGGGCATAAGCGCCTGCGGCTCGCCCCAGCTCATGGCACCGCCGACCGTGCGCCCGCCCGCCCGCAGCCGCACCGGCATCAGGGGGTCGAGCTCGCCGCGGCCGACATCGCTGCCGGCCAGACGCGGCCCGGCGAAGCGCACCAGAAGCCCGCCATCCTCGATCCATTCGGCCAGCATGTCGGTCTCCAGTTCGGTGACGCGGGCGATGTCGGCGAGCACGATCACGTCGGGCGCGGCGAGCAGGATGTCGTCGATCCCGCCGTCGATCAGGTCGGCCGTGGGCTCCAGCGCCTGGCGCAGATAGTAGAGCGGCGAGAGCAGTTCGAGCCCCTCGCGCCCGTCGCGCGGGGCCAGAAGCGCCACCTTGCGGCGCTGCAGCGCGTCATCGGCCAGGGTCACCGTCCCCGCCGTGCGCTGGCCGGCGATCTGGAAGCGGGTGACGCGGTTGCGCAACTCCGGCTGCAGCGACAGCGACAGCTCCGCCGCATCCGAACCCGCGGCAAACTCCACGCTGCCGCGCGCCAGTTCGCGCTCGACGCCGGATGGGTCGGGGCCATGGGCGGTGATCACCGCTTCCGAGGCTGTATCGGTCGGGCTGCGCAGCGCGGTGAGCCGGATCAGCCCGCTGTCGAACACCGCCGGGCGCAGGGCGAGGATGGGGCGCGGGCTTTCCACCACCCGCAGCGGTCCGCGCGCCTCCAGGGCCTCGATCAGACCCGCGCGGCTGTCGCGGGCCAGCCCGTCCGACAGCCAGACGGTCTCGAAACCCTCGTCGGGCAGCGCCGCCAGGAACGCGTCGCGGCGGCCTTCGTCGGGCTCCCATGGCCGCGGCTGCAGGCTGCCGATGCGCTCGGCCCAGTGATCGGCGGACCGGAAGGCAATCTCCCCCGGCGGCGGGTCGGTGAGCGGCACCACCGCCACCGCGCGGCCGGCGCGCCCGGCTTCGGCCAGCAGATCGGCGATGCGCGCCTCGTGGCGCTGCCAGTCGCGCGCACTGGCCCAGCTGGCGTCGGACAGGATCAGCAGGGGGGCGGTCGTCTCGCTGCGCGGCTGGGGGTTCAGCACCGGGCCGGAGAAGCCGATGATGACGGCGGCCACCGCCAGCATCCTCAGCGCCAGCAGCCACCACGGCGTCTTGTCGGTCTCGGTCTCGTCCTCCTTGAGCCCGAGCAGCAGCGCGACGCCGGGAAAGCGGCGGATCACCGGCGCCGGCGGCACCGCGCGCAGCAGCCACCACAGCACCGGCAGCGCCAGCAGCGCCAGCAGCAGGCCGGGCGCGGCGAAGCCGAGGGGGCCGAGCGTCATCATGCCCGCACCCGTTGCAGCGCGTGGTAGAGCCACATCAGCGCGCCCAGGGGCGCGTCACCGGTATGGTGGCAGTCGAAATGCCAGCCGGTCAGCCGCGCCAGATCGGCCAACCGGTCCTTCCGCTCGGCGAGGCGCTGAAGATAGCGCCCCCGCAGGTCGCCTGCCTTCAGCGTCTCGTGGCGCAATCCGCCGCCCATGCTCTCGAAGATGGTGCGGCCGTCGAAGGGGAACGCCTCCTCGACCGGATCGAGCACCATCACCAGCGCGCCCTTCACGCCGCGGTCGGCGGCCGAGGTCAGGGCAGCCTCGACCGCGCCGATGTCGCCGAGGAAATCCGACAGGAACACCGCCCGGGCATGCGGCGCCAGGCCCGAGATCTCCGGCGCGCCGTAGTCCGACACGCCCGGATCGCAGAGCCGGGCGGCCAGCCGCTGCAGCTGCAGCTGCCCCGAGCGCGGCGGCAGATCGGCCGAGGTCAGCCCCACCCGCTCGCCGGCGCGCACCAGCAGGACCGCGAGCGCCAGCGCGAGCAACTGCGCCCGCGACGCTTTCGGGGCACGATCCCGCGCCCCCGAGAACTCCATCGAGCGCGCCGCATCCACCCACAGCGACACCGACTGCGCCGCCTGCCATTCGCGCTCGCGGACGAAATGCTGGTCCGACCGGCCCGAGCGGCGCCAGTCGATCATGCGCATCTGGTCGATGTCGCTGGCCGGGCGATACTGCCAGAACTCGTCGCCGATCCCGGCGCGCCGGCGCCCGTGCTCGCCCAGCATCACCGTGGCAGCCAGATGCTCGGCATCGGCCAGGAGCGGCGGCAGGTTCGACGCGAGCCCCTCGGCCCGGTGCCGCAGACCCGCTGCGGGAAGGGCGTCGGCCGCGCTCAAGCGGCGGCCTCGACGCGCGTCACCTGCGCCGTGACATTCTCGATCACGCTGGCCAGATCCTCGCCGCGCGCCCGGGCGGCGAAGCTCAGCGCCATGCGGTGGCTCAGCACCGGGCGCGCCATCGCCTGAACGTCCTCGGCCGAGGGGGCCAGCCGGCCGGCGAGCAGGGCGCGCGCCCGCACAGTCAGCATCAGCGCCTGTGCCGCCCGCGGACCCGGCCCCCAGCTGACGCTTTCCGAGACCACCGGCAGCGCCTCCACCGTGCCCGGCCGGCAGGCGCGCACCAGATCGAGGATCATCTCGACCACCGATTCGCCCACCGGCATGCGCCGCAGGAGCCGCTGCGCCGCCATCAGTTCGGCAGGCGAGAACACCGCCTCGGCGGCGGCCTCCTCGGTGCCGGTGGTGGCGATCAGGATGTCGCGCTCGGTGTCGCGGTCGGGGTATTCGACATCGACCTGCACGAGAAAGCGGTCGAGCTGCGCCTCGGGCAGGGGGTAGGTGCCCTCCTGCTCGATCGGGTTCTGGGTGGCCAGCACATGGAAGGGCGCACCGAGGGGGCGGTGCTGCCCGGCGATGGTGACCTCGCGCTCCTGCATCGCCTGCAGGAGCGCCGACTGGGTGCGCGGCGAGGCGCGGTTGATCTCGTCGGCCATCAGGAGCTGGCAGAAGACCGGCCCCTCGATGAAGCGAAAGCTGCGCCTTCCCTCGCCATCGGTGTCGAGCACCTCGGAGCCGAGGATGTCGGCGGGCATCAGATCGGGGGTGAACTGGATGCGGCTCCAGTCCAGCCCCATGACGCGGGCCAGCGTTTCCACCAGCCGCGTCTTGCCCATCCCCGGCAGCCCCACGAGCAGCGCATGCCCGCCCGAAAGCAGCGAGACGAGCGCCAGATCGACCACCATTTCCTGGCCGATGAAGCGCGGCGCGATGGCGGCGCGCGCCTGCGCCAGCCTTTCGCCCAGCGCCTCGGTCGCGGGGATCAGATCGTCGCTCATGGGCTGCCCTCCGTTTTCAGCCATTCCTTGCCTGCTGTGGTTGCGCCCGTCAATTCGGCCCGATCAATTCGGTGCAGCGCAGGCGTGACCTTGGGCTCAACGGGTTTATATGTCACCCTGACCCCTCTCGCCCAGAGCAAGTTGGACAAAACCATGAGCACGCAAGACAATGTGACCCGCGCCACCATGCCCAGCGCCGAGGGCATTGCCGAGGCGGCGCAGGCGGCGGCGAAGGGTGGCAAACTGCCGCCGGTGCATCTGTGGGATCCGCCCTATTGCGGCGATCTGGATATCCGCATCAAACGCGACGGCACCTGGTATTACCTGGGCACGCCCATCGGCCGGGCTTCGCTGGTGCGGCTGTTTTCCACCATCCTGAAGCTGGAAGATGGCCGGTATTACCTTGTCACCCCGGTCGAGAAGGTGGGCATCACCGTCGATGACGCGCCCTTCGTGGCCGTAGATTTCACCGCCCGGGGCGAGGGGCGCGAGCAGGTGCTGCGCTTTCAGACCAATGTCGGCGACTTTGTCGAGGCCGGCGCGGAGCACCCGATCAGGGTGGAGCGCGACCCCGAAACCGGCGAGCCCGCGCCTTATGTGATGGTGCGTGCCGGGCTCGAGGCGCTGATCGACCGCAAGAGCTTCTACCGGCTGGTCGAGCTGGGCGCGCATGAGGAGCACGAGGGCGCGCGCTGGTTCGGGCTGTGGTCCGGCGGGCGGTTCTTTCCGGTGATCCCGTCGGAGGAACTGCCCTGAGCCCACCGGGCGGCGGGCTTGCGAAAAAACCTTTGCTTGACTCGGCTCAAGGTCCGAGAGGAGGGCAGCGCCTGCCGTCACGCCGGAGGCG
>PUNI01000333.1 GCA_003551745.1 Paracoccaceae bacterium
ACTTCCGCACCACGGATGTGACCGGCACGGTGGAGCTGCCCGAGGGCACCGAGATGGTGATGCCCGGCGACAACCTGAAGTTCACCGTCGAGCTGATCGCGCCGATCGCCATGGAGGAAAAGCTCCGCTTCGCCATCCGCGAAGGCGGCCGCACCGTCGGCGCCGGCGTCGTCTCCAAAATCATCGCCTGAGCAGATCCAGCACCTGCCCGGATCGTGCCAGGGCCGCCCGCGAGGGCGGCCCTTTCCGTTCCGGTCTTCCGCTCGGCTCCCGGCTCGGCGGGCCGCAACGGCGCCCTGCCGGAGGGAGGGATCAGCCCGCCGCCAGCATGGCTGCCGGCGCGGCCGGACCGAGGCGCGCGAGCGCCGGCCGCAGCGCGGCCGCGGCCGCCTCATGCGCCTCCGGCCCCGGAAGGTCGGCCGGCGTGCCCCCCGGGCGCAGGGTGGGCGCGACGACCTCGACGAGGCCGGCGGCGGCCGGGCGCAGCGCCGCCAGCATGCCGCGGGTCACCAACCCGATCCCGCTGCCGGGGCGCGGGGCAATGCGGTCGTCCGGGGCGTGATCGGCCAGCCACAGAAGCAGCACGGGACCGTCGATGGCGGCGAGCAGCTGTTGCAGGCGCGTTGTCCAGACCCGCTGCAGCCCCCCCGCCAGCGCGGAAAAACGGGTCGCATCGCACGCGTGCAGATCGCACAGAAGCTGCCGGGTGAAGCTGTAGTCGCAGAAATCGACTTCGGGGTAGAGCGCCTTCAGACGGTCGGACGCGCAGAGGAAGCGGTCGTTGCGCCGCGGATGCACCCGGAACCAGGGATTCGACAGGGCCTGGGCACCCGGCACCTGCAGCACGGTGACGGCAGCACCGGCGCAGGCCGCGAGGACCGACCGGTCATCGAGGAAGGCGTCGGGCCCGGCGCCGACGGCGCCGAGATTGACCACCGGCAGACCGAGCCGCGTCTCGAGCTCGGCCGGCCAGGGGCGCTCGACACCCTTTCCGAAGGTGCGGGCACCGCCGAGGGCGGCGACATAGGCCCCCTGCATCGGCCGGCGCGGCCCGCGAAAGACCAGCCGCGACGTGCCATAGGAGCACGTCGACGGTTCGGGGGCTGCCACCCCCTGACCCATGAAGGACATCCATCCCACCCAGATTCCGATTCACCCGCGACAGAGTGTTGGGGGCGCGGGTTTCCAAACCCCTAACGCGCGCGGCGGGCGGGGCGCGCGCCCCCCTTGGGCCTTGCGCCGCGCTGCGGCGCGGGCCTATGGTCCGGCGGCGCCAGCGAAGGCGGCAGCGGCGGGGGAGCGGCCATGGAGATCGGGACGGTCGGCATCGTGGGCGCGGGGCAGATGGGCAACGGCATCGCCCATGTCTTTGCGCTGGCGGGCTTCGACGTCGTTCTTGCCGATGTCTCGCAGGACCAGCTGGACGCTGCTCTCGCGCTCATCGGGAAGAACCTCGACCGTCAGGTCGCGCGCGAGAAGATCGACGCCGATGCCCGCGACGCGGCGCTGGCGCGGATCCGTGTGACCACCGAGTTGTCCGAGATCGGGCCCAGCGATCTGATCATCGAGGCGGCCACCGAGCGCGAGACGGTCAAGCAGGCGATCTTCGAGGATCTGGCGCCGCATCTGAAGCCGGACACGATCCTGACCTCGAACACCTCGTCGATCTCGATCACCCGGCTGGCCTCGCGCACCGACCGGCCAGAGAAGTTCATGGGGCTGCACTTCATGAACCCGGTTCCGGTGATGCAGCTTGTCGAGCTGATCCGCGGCATCGCCACGGACGAGGACACCTACCGGACGCTGCTGGGCGTCGTCGACAAGCTGGGCAAGACCGCGGCCTCGGCCGAGGATTTCCCGGCCTTCATCGTCAACCGCATCCTGATGCCGATGATCAACGAGGCGGTCTACACGCTGTACGAGGGCGTCGGCAGCGTGCAGTCGATCGACCGGTCGTTGAAGCTGGGCGCCAATCATCCGATGGGCCCGCTGGAACTGGCCGATTTCATCGGGCTCGACACCTGCCTTGCGATCATGAACGTGCTGCACGAGGGGCTGGCGGATACCAAGTACCGCCCCTGCCCGCTGCTGACGAAATATGTCGAGGCCGGCTGGCTGGGCCGCAAGACACAGCGCGGCTTCTACGACTACCGCGGCGAGACCCCGGTGCCGACGCGCTAGGCGCGCTCCGGCGTGCCGAGCACCGCGGCGATGGCGCGGGCAACCCGCGGCAGGCTGGCCGCGCTCAGCCCGGCGAGGTTGGCGCGACTGTCGCCGAGCAGATAGAGGCCGTGCAGGCTGCGCAGCTGCGCGATCTCTCCCGGCGCCAGGCCCAGAAGCGAGAACATGCCCCGGTGCCCGGTCAGAAAGTCGAAGCGGTCGGTGCCGGTTTCGGATCTCAGCGCTTCGGCGAGCGCCACCCGGTTCGCCGCCACCCGCCGGCGCATGCCGTCGAGTTCGGCCTGCCAGTCGGCCCGCAGCACCGGATCGCCGAGGATCGTGGCGACGACGCGGGCGCCATGGTCGGGCGGAAAGGCAAAGGCGGTGCGGTTGAGCGTGGCCAGCCTGCCCTGCACAGGCTCCGCCTCCGCCGCCACGGCGCAGAGCGCGAGGACGGCGCCCACCCGGTCGCGGTAGAGCCCGAAGCTCTTCGAGCCCGACACGGTTACCAGAAGCTCCGGAAAGCGCGCCGCGAGCCGCCGCAGGGGGGCCATGTCCTCCGCGAGCCCCTCGCCGAAGCCCTGATAGGCCACGTCGACCAGCGGGATCAGGCCGCGCCGGTCGAGGAGGGCGGCCAGGGCGGCCCAGTCCTCGGCGGACGGATCGGCGCCGCTGGGATTGTGGCAGCAGGCCTGCAGGATCACCACGTCGCCCGCCGCGGCGCCTTCGAGATCGGCCAGCATTGCATCGGCCGCCACGCTGCCATGGGCGGCGTCGAGATAGCGGTAGCTGCGGCGGGCCAGCCCGACCGCATCGGCAATGGCCGCATGGTTGGGCCAGGACGGATCGCTGATCCAGACCGTCGCGCCGGGGCGGGCGGCGCGCACAAGCTCCAGCGCTTGGCGGATCGCCGAGGAGCCGCCAGGGGTGGCCACCGCCGCCAGCCGCGCGACCTCGACGCTCTCACCCAGCACCAGGGCGCGGATCGCCGCCAGAAAGCCCGGGTCGCCGGCGAGCCCGAGATAGCCCTTGGTTTCCTGGCGCGCGAGGATGCGCGCCTCGGCCGCGGCAACCGCGGCCATCACCGGGGTGCGGCCGGCCGCGTTGCGATAGACGCCGACGCCGAGGTCGATACGGTCGGGCCGCGGATCGGCGGCAAAGGCCTGCATCAGGCGGATGATCGGGTCGGGCTCGGCCGGCGGGAGCGCGCCGAAGAGGGAGGTCATTGCGGCCAGCGCGCCGGGTCGAGATCAGCGCGCAGCACGCGACTGCGCTGCTCCTGGGCGACGACCTCGAAGCCGGCCTGCTGATAGACCGTGAGCGCGCGCGGGTGGTCGAGCGAGCAGGTCTCGACCTTCAGCCGTTCCAGCCCGGGTCGCTCCCAAGCGGTCAGGATCGCCGTGCGCACGAGGAAACGGCCATAGCCCCGCCCGACGAGCCCCGGCACGAGGCCCAGCAGCGTCAGCGCCGTCTCGCCCCTGGTGCGGCTGTCGAGGACGAAGAAGCCCTGCGGCCAGCCGTTGCGCATCAGCGTCCACAACGCCACGGCGGGATCCTGCAGCCAGCCGGTGAGCTCGATGTCGGGCTCGTCGTGCAGGTCTTCCCAGGCGTGGTCGTGGCCGACCGCATCGTAGAGCGCGCGGAAGTACCAGACCGGCGGCGCCTCGGCCCGCAGCAGCGAGGCGGTGCTGTCGTCGGCGGGCATGTGCGGCCAGTCATAGCCCGGCCGCGCCGTCATCTCCAGAAAGGTCACGCGGTACTCAATGCGGCTGCCGGCCGGGCTGCGGCTCATCCGGTGGACGCCTTGAGGTCGCGGTACATGCCCCATTCCGCCCAGGAGCCGTCGTAGAGGGCGTGGTTGCGGTGGCCGAGCCGCTCCAGCCCGAGGTTGAGGATCGCCGCGGTGACGCCCGAGCCACAGCTGGTGATCACGGGCCTCGCCATGTCCACGCCGGCGGCCTCGAAGGCGGCGCGCAGGGCGTCCGTGTCCTTCAGCGTGCCCGCCTCGGTCAGCAGCGTGCGGTAGTGGAGGTTCTTCGAGCCAGGGATATGCCCGCCCCGCAGCCCGGCGCGGGGCTCGGGTTCCTCGCCGCGGAAGCGCGCCGGCGCCCGGGCGTCGAGGATCTCGTGATCGCCGAGCTTGGCCGCCGCGGCGACCTGGGTGACATCGCGCAGCAGGTGGGCCTGCCGGCTGACGGTCATGTGGCGGTCGCGCAGCACCGGCGGCAGATCCTCGACCGGATGGCCTTCGGCGCGCCACTTCGGAAAGCCGCCGTCCAGAACCGCCACGTCGGTCTTGCCCATCAGGCGAAACGTCCACCACACCCGGGCGGCCGAGAAGATGCCCATCCCGTCATAGACCACCACCTGATGGCCGTCGCCGACGCCCATCGCCCGCATCCGGCTGACGAATTTCTCGGGCGGCGGCATCATGTGCGGCAGGTCCGAGCGGGTATCGGCGATCTCGTCAATGTCGAAGAAACGTGCGCCGGGGATATGCGCGGCGGCGTATTCGGCCTTCGCGTCGCGGCCCATCTCGGGCAGGTAGTAGGAGGCGTCGAGCACGCGCAGATCGGGGTCCGCCAGATGCGCCGCCAACCAGGCGGTGGAGACGAGGGTGGTGGGGTCGTCCTGCGTCATCGCGGCCTCCGGATCCCTGCGACGGTTCTAGACGCCGCCGGATGCCCGCGCAAGCCGGGCTACTGCCAGCCAGGCAGGGCGATCAGCCGGGTGATGAGGATCTCGGCAGCCGCGGCCGGGTCGGCCAGCGCCCCGTTGAAGAGCATCACCACCCCGCCGCCGCCCACTCGGCGCAGCGCCAGCGCGAAGCTTCCCGGCATCGCGCCGTAATGGCTGAGGAACTGCCCCTCCGGCCGTCTCCACACCCGCCAGCCGAGCCCGTAGAAATTGTCTCCCGCCGCTTGGGAGGGCGCGGGCGCGGCGATGCGCGGGTCGTCGACCGAGAGGGCGAAGCGCAGGAAGCCCGCGGCGTCGGAGACGAGGCCGCCGGCCGGGCCGATCACCTCGGGCCGGGTGACGAGCAGTGCGCGCTCGGCGGCGGTGGTCTCGTGGTGAACCGTGATGGCGCCGGGATCAAGCGTCAGCGCGGCCGCGGCGTCGCCCAGCAGCTCTGCGAGCGCGGCGCCGTATGGCCGCCCGGTCTCTGCGGCGATGATCTCGCCCAGCCAGCAATAGCCGGTGTTGGAATAGGCATGCCGCGCGCCGGGCGGGAACTGCGTCGCTGCGGCCGCCGCGGCCACCGGTCGGCATCCCGCCACCGGCTCGGCGAGCCCGGCTTCGGC